>CAVKQP010000011.1:0-23415 GCA_963658165.1 Clostridium sp. CAG:302
CCTTTTGCGCCTTAAAATCGGAAAGTTTGGCTTTGCGCAATCCTGTAACTTCCACATATCTGAAGCCATGCGTAACAAAGGTAGGATGCCATAGACTGTTTCGCTCTTTTCCATTACAGATATAGACATCCGTAGCACAAGCGCTGCGCAAATTGTCGGTATACAAGGAATCGCCCGATGGCGTGAGAGTCTCAGCAAAGCGGAGTTGTATCTTGTCACCTTGACGTCCACGTACTGAAGTAGAAAGCCAACCAGAAAGGTTTTCACCCATATCCAATATGTAACGATTGGCACCTACCTTTTTCATCCCAACGGGAGTTACTTCACCAAGAACCGTGATACCAGGTGTCGTCGTTCCGCGCGGCGTACCTGTAGGTATCGCCACCCGTTCGGCTTTATTCCATTTGGAGTCGTCATACCCCACACATGCCCAATTTCCCAATTCCATGCGGGCATCATATACCTCACCATCATATTCATTGTTGGCACGAATGGGTCCCGCTGCCGTTATCTTCCAGGTTTCGTCACTACTAATAGTGCGAACTGTTCTATTGTCATATTCCAATAAGATGTTTACTCGACATTTAGGCAAGCCAAATGTCGCAACCTTTTGGGGCTTATTCTGTCGTGGAGCAAAATAGCGTCCATTGCCCAATATCAAGCCCACGGCATTCACCGTGTCAAGCAAATCGGTAATGTCATAGGCATTATATGTCACCGAACGGCGATAGTCTGTAGGAATAGGAGAAAGCACGCGGTCGCCCACCTTCTGCCCATTGATATACAACTCATACAAGCCCATACCCAGCACATATGCCGTAGCCCGCACCACCTTTTGAGGCGACTTAAACTCCGTACGCACATAGCGTGCACTGAGAGAACTGTGTTGTACGCCTATGGAATCTTCAGGTGTATGATGCTCCCAGCCAATCCATCTGCCAGACCAATAACTTTCGTCTTTCAATCCCACACCAAACTGAGCAGATTTACTCCAATCACTCAGACCAGCCGTCGTATTAACACGAACCTTCCAAAACACACGTTGATTACTTCTTAATGGTTTGCCAGCATAAACAATGTTCAGTTGCTCATCCGAGCTCACCACACCTGTATTCCACAAATCAGCCTGACTTTCATTCAATTTATCTGGCGTAGTTGCCGCCAAAATCTGATATTGCGTCTGCATCACGTTACGCTTTGCAGACAACATCTTCCAAGACAAACGCGGGGTGAAGTTGTCCAAGCCTATAGGATTAGACATGTGTTCCACCTTCAAGTCCACAATGTCTACGCCTGCCGACCATGCTATCACTGGTATCAGCGACAATAAAAACAAAAATAATCTAACCATTATTCTTCAAGATTTCGTTTTTCATTCACCTCTTTAAATACTAGCGAACGTTCATAATTCTTCGTTGCATCTTCTATGATAATCACATAATCATGATCAAGCAAACGGGCTGGTATCTCCAAACTTTTCTGCTTCCCATCCACCTCATTCATTCCTGCAACCATCTGCGCCTTTCCATCCATAGGGTCATAGACAAGCACTTTTTTCTTTTTGCCGGTAATGGCGGTAAGGTTTACCCGCACGCCACGCCCCGTATAATTGTAGAGCAATATATAATCGTTCCCCCGAGTAGCACAAACACGATCATATTTGGTGCCATTATCCATCAATACGTCTTGGTCGCCAATACGCTCAAAATAGGGAAAGGCAAGCATCAGCGTCTTGAGATGTTTCATCTGACGGAAGCCAGGAGATTGCAAAGCTTCATACCACGGTTTAATGGAATCCAACGCACTATAAGCTGGACTATAGCCTGGCTTATAGAACTGCATAATGGAGCAATGGCCATAGGTATGCCCACACGAGCCTGCAAAAACAGACCAATAGGCATAACGCCTCACATCACAAGCACGCCAATATGCCCCATTGGGTTCATGCAAACCTTGGGGGATATCCTCATAACTCGGTTCATCATCAAGGGTTGGCTTGATAGGTTTATAATGGAAGCTCGAGTCAACATACATCCAACTATCTTCCTCCGTATTGTCAGGAATCGGATAGTCCTTGTTTCCCATACGTTGACCATAACGTCGATGACCACTCTGGAACATATTGAAGTCAAGCCATTCGCGATTATTAAACCAACGGGCAGACGTGTAACGGCCGCGGGGATGGTAGCTCATCAGATGTTGTTTGTCTATCGACTTGATGGTACGAGCCAGCGCATCCCATACCTCCGTATGAATATCGCCTTGAATGTCACCGCCCATCATCCATATAATATTAGGTCTATCCTTATAGCGTTCTGCCAAAAAGCGTCCATAGGACTCTGCTTGCGCCACATTCATATTACCTGCTTTCACATTGCCTCCCCAGAGGGTGACCATACCCACATAAATGCCAAAACGTTCGGCTGTACTGATGATGTAGTCCATATGGTCCCAATAGGTATAGCGATCAGTCATCTGCTCAAAGGGTTCAAAGTTGAAACCATCAACGAGCGACTTCTCACCATAGACGTTAAACGACGGGGTGCCGTTCATCACCTGCACTTGCACCATGTTATACCCATTTTGAGCAGCCTGCTGCAAATAGAACGCCACCTCGTCGCGATTCAATCGTTCGGGCATCAGCCATGCTGTCTCTCCAAGCCAAAAGAATGGTTTTCCATTGGAATGTTGCAGATATCTGCCGTTGGCAGACACTTGCAGCTTGCCATTCTTCCAAGGTAATTCCACGCCTCCCTGGACGGGAACAAACGTCATCACTCCCATCAGAAGAAGCACTATATATAAAAAATGTTTCATATTCCTTGATTATTTACTTTTCAATACTTCGGCAGGTACGATTGTTATCTTATTTTCATCCAATTTACTCCTATCCAAATGGAATACCTGAATAAAGAAATCGTATACCGCCTTCCGTTTATTGGGACCAAAATCGTGTCGTTCACCTGGCAAATGAACATTCATCACCTTGTCTTCTGCACCATAGAAACCATAAATGCGCTTGAGAAAAGGATTCTCCATATAAGGAACTGTGTGTGTCCAATCTCCGTCGTCACTGACTATCATCATCGGTTTGGGGGCGAACGTTGCCGCCAACTCGGGATTGCACGTACCACCACATGCCAACTGGATGGGCATGCCACTCTCACACGGACAACCACCATCAAAATGGCTGGCTAGATTGACCGTAGGACATGATGCCGTGAAACGATTGTCAATCGTAGACAACAACACCGTATGGGTGCCTCCACCCGATCCGCCATTGACGCCAATACGCAATGTGTCTATATCCTTACGGTGTGCCAACATCCAATCGAGCAGCACAATACCATTCATGGCCTGTACCACATGGGCGCGGCTGGTTTCATGGGCAGCCCTTCCAACCTCTTGTTCAGACTGTCCCCATCCATATAGGTCGAAGTCTACACAGATGGCACCCATACGAGCCAACGTACCCAATCGTTGTTGCTGGTCCACACGATAACGCCCTTCCTTGAAATGTCCGCCTGGGCAAATGATAAGAGGATGCTTACCTTTCGTCAACGGACTATAGATAGACCCAAACACATGTTGACCCGGCAATGTTTCAATACAGATGTTCTGCACAGCATAGCCGTCATAACGGCGAACTTTGGAAAGGTGTGCAGCCTCGTGAACACAACTATCCAGTAAAAGGTCTATGCCCAACAGGCGACGCACTTCGCGGCGCAAACTGTCGCGACGCCCCGCCCATTGCTCTACATTATTATATTTAGCGCTCAACCAATCGAGCATACGCTTGCCTTCCTCGTCACGTCTACGAGGATAGTCGTAATGTTTGATACGATACAAGCTATCATTGATGGGCCAATAGTTAAGATCGAGAACAGAAAGTATGTTGCGCAAGCTTTCTTCCAAGGAATAGGGACGCACACGGAAGTCTGCATAAGTAATTTTCAGCCCAGTCGTATCTACGCCCGTGTAACGGAACTTCACCTGAAAGCGTCTTTCAAGTCCATGCATCACGTCACTGAAAGATTTCACATAATGCGTTTCATATGTGCACTGCGCATGCGATGTCCATGAAAGCGCTACACACCAAATTAATAGGATAATCCTCATCTTGTCCCTTTCATTAATCACCGATTCCGAAATCAGCCTGTTGCTGTTCTACTTCACGCAACAACTTCTGGCGTTCTTGTTCCGACATATTTCCCGTTGATATTGACTTGACTTGTTTCGTATTAGAGACGTGAGGAGAAGAAAGATTCTTCTCTTCATCAAAGCATAATTTTTCCTCTGACGGGATGCTATATAAGGTCAACTCGGTTTCCGATGGAGCATGCGCACCTGGATAGAGTACACGAGCATGAATCTTTATTACTCCTGCCTTGCAGGTAGAACGCACCAATATTGGGGCGGACCCCCACTCTACTGTACGTGGATTGCCACTATTCGACGCATCACCAATCAGTTCGCCTTCACCTTCCACCGTAAAGAGAACATCTTCCTTGGCAAGTCGACGCACATTGCCACTATCATCGGTCACCTCCGCAACAACGACAACAAAATCTGATCCATCTGCCACCAATGGCTTACCCATCGTGTCGGCATAAAGACGCAACTTGGTGCTGCGTCGTGATGGCATGCGCTTATCTGAGCACACCACTTTTCCACCGATGATGCCCTCTGCCACCATATTCACCTTCTGCCAAGACTTCTTGCGGTAGCTATAGTCCCGTGCGTCCATAAAATGCCACACGTTCTTAAACACCACTGGTTTGTTGGGCATATGTCCTTCAGCGTGTTCCACAGGTAATGTCAACACCTTGGCTCCATCATAAACGCTTAGACGTACAGAATCACAATTGCTATACACGGTGACATCAGCTTCAGATGAAGGAGACATTTCGTGCATGATATAAACCATCGGTCCACTTTCTACAACATCACTACGGAATGAAGCCGGCATCTGACTACGAAACATATAATAAGCATACTTCTTCTGCCGGAACGCATCATAGATTCCTCCCCAGAAAGGATCAGGATGGTATCCACGCTGATGATCGAACGGATGCCATAGACAACCACCGATAAACTGTCCCTTGGTATGATACATAAGGTCTACTGTTTCCGACAAAGCCTCTGCTTGTACTTTCATGGGGCGCTCTCCCCAACTGCGGCTAGCGCGATTCATCGCATTGTGAGCATACCAATCATCCACATATTCGCCAAACTCACGAGTAAAAATGCATTGCTTTGGAGGGTTCTTTTTGCCTTCGTCTGCAGGCCATCCATAGACTAAATCATAGTTATCCTTCACACCAGCCGAATTTAAATCGGCAGCCGCAGCAGGACGATAGGCATAGGGATATTCTTCCTTGGTCACCTGCAGTGCATCAAGGGAGAATTGCTTGGGGAAATGAGTCTCGTTCAAAATAGGTTCCCACATCAATACCGATGGGTGATTGCGGTCACGACGAATGAGATCACGGGTGTTTTGCTGCACCATTGCGGCAAACTCAGGAGCATTGTTCCAATATTGCCAACCGGGTGTTGCTACAATGACGAAAAGTCCTAATTCATCGCACGCATCCATAAAGGCAGGATCTTGCGGATAATGGGCGGTTCGAATGATGGTAAAACCGGCATTGCGCAAACGTAATGCATCACGCCACTGCTGACTATTGGGCATAGCATTACCCACATTGGCGAAATCTTGATGGCGATTGCCACCAATCATTTGGTGATAACGCTTGCCGTTCAACCAAAATCCATCTTTTCCTTTAAACTCAAACGAGCGGATGCCCACACGGGTTATACCACCATCTAGATTGTGCTTACCTTGAACAACGCGAGACTGAAGTTTATATAAATAAGGTGTCTCTGGAGACCACAGATGTGGTTTGGTCACCTTGAAACGCTGTACTACTGTCTTCGCCTCTCCCGACTGCAACAAAACGGTTGACGAAGCATATGCCACCCGTTTGCCGTCAGCATCGACCAATGCATTAACTACTTTCACGGTCGACTGTGACGTATTGGAATTACAGACCTCCGTATTAACATAGACATCGGCACTACGCTCCGTGATATTTTCATAATGAACAAACACACCTCCGCCAGCAACCTTTCCAGCATCAATAGCATCCGTAATCGCAACCTTTGACTTCGCAATCATCCACACATCACGATAGATGCCTCCGTGATAAGCGAAATCAAGTGCCACCTGAGGCTTCCCTGGAGGATAGCTTCCATCATCACTATTGTCTGTCATCACCGCCACCACAGCTTTATCGCCTGGTTTAAGTCCACAATCGGTGAGTGAGATGCTGACAGGAAGAAAGCCACCAAAATGTTCCTTCACTTTCTTACCATTCACATAGAACACTTGCTTGCCCATGATAGCCTCAAAGTGCAAGGTTACATTCTTTCCTTCAGTTTCTTGAGGCATCGTGAAATGTTTGCGATACCATGCCTTACCTTGATAGTTTCTGCCGCCACTGGCTTCCGCAGGTTCCAACTTCACGTTGTGAGGTGTAGACACAACTTCCCATCGGCTATCATCATAGGAGATAGCCTCAGCACCTTTCACATCGCCAAGACAGAAACGCCAACCGGGATTAAAATTCCAAACCAGCCGTCCACTACCTGCCAATTGACCAAAGCCAGCAATGGAATTATAACTTACAGCATCATTATTGGCTCCCCACATGGTGATACCACAAAGAAGGAGCATGGCCATCAGTAGCTTTCTCATCTTTATCTCTCCTATTATTTCACATATGCTTTCTTTCCGCGTTTCACCACAACACCCTTGAAGGTATTGTCCACTCGCTGTCCTGCAAGGTTGTAAGTGGGACAAGAATCCGTTTGTTCATAGGTTCGCACACTAGCAATACCCGTCTCTATTCCCTCATTGTCAAAATAGGAATTCTCACCAGTTAGGAAGAGCTTGATGCTACCCGGCTTGGCAGAGATGTTGTGTGAATAAGTATAGGTATAGGTTTTCTCTGCAGTGGTCGTAATAAGAGCTTTCATGTTCAGCACCTTGTCTGTGGTATATTCCAGTGTCATATCGACCAATGCGCCATTCATGTCTTGCATGAAAGTACTCCAATCAAAATCATGAGACAAACCATTTGCTTCATAGTCCGTACCCCAACCAAAAGCATCGTTACGTAACACCAAATATTCCGTATAGCCTTTGTTTGCACGCTCATAGTTGGCATTGCAGGCTACAAGGATCCAGTTTTTATAATTCGCTGCCATGTTGCTATGATTGTGGAACTTTAAGCGCAACTTACCGCCAGCATTGAGCTTATAATAACATTTGGAGAAATTAAGCCAAAAGCCCAAGTCTGTAGTCTTCATCTGCGACTCGGGATAGAAAACAGAAACAGCATCACTGGCGCTCTTGTCGACATTCAACGTATATACCTTCGTCAACGTTTCATTATCCTTACTGATTGTCAGTGTCATCGATACGGTTCCTTCTCCAACTACAGTTCCTGCATTTGACAAGATGCTTGTATTACTTGACTTCCATTCTACCGAACTTCCCAAATAAGGCTTTGATTGAACAGTGGCATGTGTAGAGATGGTGGCACCATCAGAGAAAGGTACTTCCTGTCTTTCAAACGTATAAGCAAGGGCGGCCTTAGTATCAGCCTTGCTTGCCCATATTTCCTGTTGGCGTGTAAAGCTACTCTGTCCGAGAGTAGTGCTGCCACTGGATGATGAAACGGCAGAGATACATATGGCTGGAATATCGGTATAGTCTATGGTTTGACGTATCAGCACGCCACGATATTCTACACCGCCCAAGGTCAGTGTCACATAGTCGGTTCCAGCCGTCCGAGTCCACGTTCCTGTCCTATTGCCACTCACCGTGCCATTGGCTGCCAATGTAATAGTGACAGGTTTTTCATAAGAACGACTATAGGTGTTTTGATCATACTGATGAATGATCAACTGATAGGTTCCAGGAATCTCTTCAGTATCAATAGATGCTTGTTGAGCAATCTGCGTATTGGTTACTGTCTCGCCATCAAACTCATAGGGAGCTGCGACAAGCCAACCTTCATCATTCAAGAACAGTTGGTGTACACGCACTTCATGACCTTCATTGCCATCATTAAACCGCGTATGGTAGACCACGAACGAGCGACCTTCCTTGTCTGTAAAGGCTGAATTATGACCTTGCGCAATTTCTGGAGAAGGCATGGTATTCCACTGATAGCCGCCGAAAAGCAACATGCCACGATTGTCCGCCGCACTTCCATTCTTACTATGATAGTTCAACACATAACGATTGTAGATCGCAGAGTTTCCTATGGGGTCTACAAAAGGTCCTGTAGGTGATTCCGAACGGAATATGCGCATCTGATATCCACCCGTACTCTGCAGTTCGCCATAGCTCATGAAGAGGAAATAATACTTTCCAATCTTCTCTATATAGCTTGCCTCACCAGAAACATAATAACCGCCGGCTATTTTCTTGCCAAAATAAGGATCACTGGTACAGTTGGCAGAGGCAGCACCTGGGGTTTCGGTCTTTCCGTTCACCTCATAATCAAACGTGTAGGTATAGTCACGCAAACCATTCTCCTTGTTCAGTCGAAGCATGAAGATTCCACCCGACCAAGATCCGTAAGACATCCACAGATTGTCGTCATCATCATAAAAGACACAGGGGTCAATACAATTCGGCCAATAGGTGCCCCATTTGGCACCCACATTATAACGTGTCGGCAATGCCGTTTCACCTGTCGCTATGTCTAAGTCTGTGTGTTTCCAATCGTCTGTCTTGGTAAATCCGTTGTGGTCATAAGACCCCTGGAAACCCGAGAACACCACAGGACCTTGATATTGCCAGGGACCTTCTATCTTGTCTGAAACGAAACATACGATACATGATGTCCAATGGTCTCCGTTAAGACTCATATACATGCACCATTTCTTCATCGTCTTGTTCCATATCACATCGGGAGCCCATTGGTTTCCCGACACCTTATAACCACTGTTCTGCCAATCGTGTGCTCCGAAATTGCCGAACGTCACTTCTTCTCCTTTGCAGTTCTTCACCTTTGTCACCAAATGCGTATTATAGGCATCGGCATAATTCACAAGGTTGCCTTGATCATCAGCGAAAAGACTATTGGTAGCGTCTGTTGCTTCCTCACCGGCTGCGAAATTCGTCCACTTCTGGTAATGGTCGGCTGCAGTTGTCTTTCCACGACCGAGATGGGAACCATAAATGTAATACTGAATGTTTTTCGAATCTGTAATCGAATCGATGACGATAGATGGATCGTGACACGACACGCGTTGTGTGTATGCCCTAAAATGATAACTATCGTTCAAATCACTAGTTGAAAGCGGTGTTTGTGCCATGGCTGGCATCACAGCCAGACACATAGATAGAAAAGTAATTTTCATTCGTAAAAGATTGATCTTGTTGTTATTGCTTCCACAAAGGTAGTGCAAATCAAAGACAACACAAAATTATAGCGGTACTTTATTTCGTTCAAATGGAGTAAGTGACGCTTAAACATCAAAAAAAGAGTCCACAACCTTCATGGCTGCGGACTCTTCTAATATAACAAATGTCGTTCTACTATTTATATTCTTCCCAACTCTTGATGTCTATGTCTTCAAGTTTCACGGTGCAGAATGCCGTGATAAAGGCACTGGCAAGACGCGGGTTGGTAATCAATGGCACATTCAAGTCGATGGCTGCACGACGTATCTTATAGCCATTAGACAATTCAGACGCCGTGAGATCTTTCGGGATGTTCACTACCATGTCGATTTCGTGGTTGTGAAGCATCTCAAGTGCTTTGGGTGCACCCCCTTGTTCTTCTTCAGAAGGCCAGAGCACGCGCGTATTCTCGATATCGTTTTCGGTGAGATACTTGCTTGTTCCTGCCGTTGCATAGAGTTTATAACCATGTTTTACCAACATACGAGCCGCATCGAGCATATCAGCCTTCTGCTTAGCACTACCCGTAGAAAGCAATATGGTCTTCTCAGGAATGCGCTGGCCCACGCTCAGCATACTCTTCAAGAGGGCTGTGTTCGTATCATCGCCCAAGCAACCTACTTCACCCGTAGAACTCATATCTACGCCCAACACGGGGTCTGCCTTCTGCAAGCGGTTGAACGAGAACTGGCTAGCCTTGATACCCACATAGTCGAGATCGAAGAGATTCTTCTCAGGTTTCTCCACAGGAAGACCGAGCATCACGCGTGTAGCCAATTCGATGAGATTAATCTTGAGCACCTTGCTCACGAATGGGAACGAACGGCTGGCACGGAGGTTACACTCGATTACTAAGATATCGTTATCGCGTGCCATAAACTGAATATTGAATGGTCCGTTGATATGGAGTTCCTTAGCAATCTGACGACCAACTCGCTTCACACGGCGCACTGTTTCCACATACAATTTCTGTGGTGGAAACTGTATAGTGGCATCACCTGAGTGCACACCGGCAAATTCAATATGTTCGGAGATGGCGTAAGCGACAACTTCGCCATTCTTTGCCACTGCATCCATTTCTATTTCCTTGGCATGCTCAATAAACTTACTCACCACCACAGGATGGTCTTCGCTCACATTGGCTGCCAATTGGAGGAAGCGTTTCAATTCGTCTTCGTTTGAGCAGACGTTCATCGCAGCACCTGACAGTACGTAGCTGGGGCGAACCAATACAGGGAATCCTACGCGATCGATGAAACGATCGATGTCTTCCATACTAGTCAGCGCACTCCATTCGGGTTGGTTGATGCCGTTGTTGGTGAGCATCTGCGAGAATTTAGCACGGTCTTCGGCATTGTCAATATCTTGTGCCTTGGTACCAAGAATAGGTACACGTTGCTCATCAAGACGCATTGCTAAGTTGTTCGGTATCTGGCCGCCTGTAGACACAATCACACCATGAGGCTGTTCCAAATCGATGATGTCCATGACACGTTCGAATGTCAACTCATCAAAATAAAGACGGTCACACATATCGTAGTCCGTACTTACAGTCTCTGGGTTATAGTTGATCATCACAGAGCGCCAACCTTCCTTGCGAATGGTATTCAATGCCTGAACGCCACACCAGTCGAACTCTACTGACGAACCGATGCGATAGGCTCCCGATCCGAGCACGATGATGGAACGATGGTCGTTTTCGAAAGAGATGTCGCTCTTCACGCCTGCATACGTCACATAGAGGTAGTTGGTCTGTGCTGGATATTCTGCTGCGAGCGTATCAATCTGTTTCACTACAGGAAGAATGCCATAGCTCTTGCGGAGGTTACGCACCATCAATCCTGCCTTGGCCATGCTATGCAGTTCCTGTTCCACACCCACGGCACGTGCTATCTGGAAATCAGTAAAGCCATAAACTTTAGCCGTGCGGAGCAGTTCCTTATCAAGTGTATTGATGTTGCACTTCTTCATCGCCTCATCAATGTCGATGATGTGCTTCAGTTTTTCGAGGAACCACTTGTCTATCTTGGTCAGATTATGGATATCGTCCACGGTGTAGCCCTTGTGCATAGCCTTGGAAATGACAAACACACGTTTGTCGGTAGGCTCACGAAGCGCTGCATCTATGTCGTCTATCTCCAATTCCTTGTTCTCCACAAAGCCGTGCATGCCCTGTCCGATCATACGAAGACCTTTCTGTATGGCTTCTTCAAAGTTACGACCAATGGCCATTACCTCACCGACCGACTTCATTGAAGAGCCGAGTTCCTTGTCTACGCCACGGAACTTGCTGAGGTCCCAACGTGGAATCTTACAAACCACGTAGTCGAGTGCTGGCTCAAAGAAGGCACTTGTGGTCTTGGTTACAGAGTTCTTCAGTTCGAAGAGTCCATAGCCCATGCCCAACTTAGCAGCAACAAAAGCCAAAGGATAGCCCGTTGCCTTAGATGCCAAAGCTGATGAACGACTCAAACGAGCATTGACCTCGATGACACGATAATCTTCGCTCTTAGGGTCGAATGCATACTGCACGTTACACTCACCAACAATGCCGATATGACGGATAATCTTTATCGAGAGCGCACGCAGTTTGTGATACTCACTATTGGTCAAGGTTTGTGATGGAGCGATGACAATACTCTCGCCCGTATGGATGCCCAGTGGGTCAAAGTTTTCCATGTTGCAGACCGTGATACAGTTGTCATAACGGTCACGCACCACCTCATATTCTATTTCCTTCCAGCCTTTCAAGCTCTTCTCTACCAACACCTGAGGAGAGAACGAGAAGGCTTTCTCTGCCAACTTATTGAGTTCTTCCTCATTGTCAGCAAAACCAGAACCAAGACCTCCAAGGGCGTATGCTGCACGGATGATGACAGGGTAGCCCAAGTCGGCAGCTGCCTTGCGAGCATCTTCAATGTTTTCACATGCCTCACTCTTGATGGTCTTCACATTGATCTCGTCCAATTTCTCCACGAAGAGTTCGCGGTCTTCGGTGTCCATGATGGCTTGTACGGGCGTTCCGAGCACCCTTACACCATATTTCTCAAGTACACCGCTTTTATAGAGTTCCACTCCACAATTGAGTGCGGTCTGTCCACCAAACGACAACAAGATGCCGTCGGGACGTTCCTTTTCGATGACGCGCTCTACAAAATAGGGCTGTACAGGCAGATAGTAAATTTGGTCTGCCACACCTTCTGAGGTCTGTACGGTAGCGATGTTCGGATTAATCAACACCGTGCGCACACCTTCCTCGCGGAGAGCCTTCAGTGCCTGCGAACCTGAATAGTCAAACTCGCCAGCTTCACCAATCTTCAATGCGCCCGAACCGAGGAGCAATACTTTCTTTATATTTTGGTCTTTCATCTTCTTTACTTTAATGTTTCAACGAACTTATCAAACATAAACTCCGTATCTACCGGTCCAGAGCATGCTTCCGGATGGAACTGTGACGAGAACCAAGGGTTCGTCTTGTGCTTGATACCCTCGTTCGAGCCGTCGTTCATATTGACGAAAAGCTCCTCCCACTCGTTTCCGAGTGTGGTAGCATCAACAGCATAGCCATGGTTCTGACTAGTGATGTAGCAGTGGTCGGTGCCCACCATGCGCACGGGTTGGTTGTGGGAACGATGTCCGTACTTCAACTTATAGATTTGTGCGCCACCTGCTTTGGCAAGCAACTGATTACCCATGCAGATGCCACAGATAGGTTTGTTGCTTTGGCTCATCTGCTTGCGGATAATGTTCACAGCATCCTCACACATGTCTGGGTCACCAGGTCCATTGGCAAGGAAAAGTCCGTCGAAGTCCATATTCGTATAGTCATAGTTCCATGGCACACGGATAACCTCTACACCACGATTGATGAGACAACGTATGATATTGTTCTTGACGCCACAATCTACGAGTACAACCTTCTTGCCGGCCCCCTCGTTGTAACGAATGATTTCTTTGCAGCTCACCTTGTCTACGAAGTTCACACCTTCATAGTTAGCCTCTGGAATGTTGTTTGGTTCATCGTCGAAGAGTATTTTGCCCATCATCACGCCATGCTCACGGAGCACCTTGGTCAGCTCGCGTGTATCAATGCCCGTAATTCCCGGCACATGTTCACGTTTCAACCAATCTGACAAACTCTCTACTGCATTCCAATGACTATAGTTCTCGCTATAGTCTGCCACAATGATTGCCGAAGCATAAATCTTGTCACTCTCCATGAATGTGGCAATGCCATTGGGCTCTACGGTAAACGGGGGCACACCATAGTTTCCCACCAACGGGTAAGTAAGTGTCATCAACTGCCCCGCATAAGAAGGGTCGGTAAGGCTCTCAGGATAGCCCATCATGGCTGTGTTGAACACAACCTCACCTGCTACCGGTTGGTCGTAGCCAAACGATTTGCCGTGAAATTTCGTTCCGTCTTCCAGTACTAAAGTTACGTTTCTCATCTCTATATTGTTTCGAGTATATTTCCTTTTTGGTTATTTCATATCGTAGTATTTCTCCACATAGTTGATGAAGGCCTGATTGCAAAGCTTCATACCGCCCGGTGTGGGATAGTCTCCCGTGAAATACCACTTACCCTTGTGCTTGGGAATGGCGGTTTCCAATCCTTCGATAGACTGATATACCAATTCTACGGGTGTGGTCATGCCTTCTGGACGAAGCATCTCCACGATTTTGCGATTGATTTCATCCACACTGAATGGCTTATAAATGGCCTGCACGCAGTTGTGCATCTCAGTCTTGGGCTTTTGAAGTTCCGCCTTACAATTGTGGTAGGTCTGCTCCACAAGGTCAAACATGCCCCGTTCTTTTATCAGTTCTATCGTAGCACGGAACACGCAGAACTCCTCCAACCTCGGCATATCGATGCCGTAATAGTCGGGATAGCGTATCTGCGGACTACTGCTCACCACGACAATCTTCTTGGGATACAGGCGATCGAGTATCTTGAGAATGCTCTCCTTGAGCGTGGTTCCACGCACAATGCTATCGTCGATGATAACAAGGTTGTCTACATGAGGAGTAATACTTTCATAGGTAATGTCGTATACATGTGAAGCGAGGTCGTTGCGCGAATTTCCTTCGGTGATAAACGTGCGCAGTTTGATGTCTTTCCACGCCACCTTTTCACTGCGCACATAGCGCGCAAGTATCTTGGTGAGTTCTTCATGAGAAGGCGCATGTCCTAAGTTTTCCAAGGCTTTCACCTTCTCGTCATTGATATATTGCTTAAAACCCTTGAGGAGTCCATAGAATGCCACCTCTGCTGTGTTTGGGATAAACGAGAATACGGTGTGTTCGGTGTCATAGTCCACGGCACGAAGCACGTTTTCTGTCAGCTGGAATCCAAGTTGTTTGCGTTCGCTATAGATGTCGGCATCAGAACCGCGACTAAAATAAATACGTTCGAAGCTACATGCCTGGTCGCCACGCTGCGGTATGATTTCCTCAACCTTACATTCACCATTGCGCTTCACAATCAAGGCATTGCCGGGTTTGAGTTCCTCTATTTCTTCCTTTTCCAAATCGAAGGTTGTCTGGAGCACAGGTCGTTCGCTTGCCAAGACGATGATCTCATCATTCTTGTAATAGAATGCGGGACGTATGCCCCATGGGTCGCGCATGGAAAACATCTCACCGCTACCCGTCAGACCACACATCACGTAGCCGCCATCAAAGTCGGTCATCGTAGATTTGAGCACATTGCTCATCTTCACATGGTTGTCTATATAGTCGGTGATGTCTGTTCCCGTCAGTCCCATCTCCTCGGCTTCTTTGAAGTTGCGTTCCACTTCTCGATCTAACCGATGTCCCATATATTCGAGTGTGATGTAGCTATCGCTATAGATGCGTGGGCACTGTCCCATGCTGGTAATCTTGTCGAATATCTCGTTGATGTTGGTCATGTTGAAATTGCCACACAAACAGAGATTCTTCGCCCTCCAGTTGTTGCGTCGCAAAAACGGATGGACATAAGAAAGGCCACTCTTTCCGGTAGTTGAATACCGAAGGTGGCCCATATACATTTCACCAGCAAAAGGAAGATTCTTCTTCGCGAAGTCAGCGTCAGCGAGTTGCTCTGCCGTCAAACCCTTGTAGTTCGACTGCACAGTACCGAAGATTTTCGTGATGGCATCCTTGCCCTCAGCACGTTCGCGAAACATATATTCCGTGCCGGGAACAGTGTCGAGTTTCACACAAGCCATACCAGCACCCTCCTGACCACGGTTATGCTGCTTCTCCATCATGAGATAAAGCTTATTCAAGCCGTACATCCACGTGCCATACTTGTGCTGATAATATTCCAATGGTTTGAGCAGCCTCACGAGCGCCACACCACATTCATGCTTCAATGGTTCCATTATTATCCTTTATCTTATATAAAATATGTTGTCTTATTCTACTGTTACCGACTTGGCCAAGTTGCGCGGCTGGTCCACGTTTTTACCTTTGCATATGGCCACATGATAAGCCATGAGTTGCAGAGGAATGGTGGAAATGAGCGGCTCCAAGCATTCCATCACAGGCGGTATCTCCAACACCTCATCAGCCACCTTGCTGATGGTGTCATCGCCCTTGGTGACAATGGCAATAACCCTACCTTGACGGGCTTTCACTTCTTGTATGTTGCTCAGCACCTTTTCATACATAGCATTGTGCGTGGCGATTACTACCACGGGCATGTCAGAATCAATCAATGCAATCGGACCATGTTTCATCTCTGCTGCAGGATAGCCTTCCGCATGGATATAGCTAATCTCTTTCAACTTCAATGCGCCTTCCAGCGCTACAGGATAGGAGAAGCCGCGTCCCAAATAGAGGAAGTTGCGTGCATAGGTGAATATCTTGGATAGTGTCTGTATCTGATCGTTGAGTTTCAGCACTTCGCGCATCAAGTTAGGAATTTCTCCGAGTTCCGTGACGATGCTTTCATATTCCGTCTGCGACAACGTGCCCTTTGCCTTACCCAAAGCGAGAGACAGCATAGTGAGAACGGCCACCTGTCCTGTAAATGCCTTGGTGGAAGCCACTCCGATTTCGGGCCCCACATGGATATAGGAACCCGTATCTGTAGCACGGGCTATGCTTGAGCCCACTACGTTACAGATGCCATAGATGAAGGCGCCCGATTTTTTGGCGAGTTCGATGGCAGCCAAGGTATCGGCGGTTTCACCACTCTGCGAGATAGCAATCAGCACATCATCGGAATTAACTACAGGGTTGCGATAGCGGAACTCTGAAGCATACTCCACTTCAACAGGCACTCGGCAGAAGTTCTCTATCAACTGTTTGCCAATAAGCCCTGCATGCCATGAAGTACCACAAGCTACGATAATGAAACGTTTGGCGTTGAGCAGTTGGCGTCGATAGTCAATCACTGCGCTCAACACCACGTGTTTGGCTTCTTGTATCACACGACCACGCATGCAGGTAGCGATGCAGTCGGGCTGTTCGAAAATCTCCTTCAACATGAAGTGAGGATATCCGCCCTTCTCTATTTGCCCAAGGTTCAAATCGACAGTCTTCACCTCTGGCTTGAGTTTCACATTCTGTATGTTCACCACCTTCAAGGGTTCTCCCCGACGCAGCACAGCAATGTTTCCATCATCCAAATAAACCACCTTGTCTGTGTATTCCACAATCGGCGTAGCATCAGAACCGAGATAGAAGTCACCATTCTTTCCGATACCTACTACCAATGGACTTTGCTTGCGAGCAGCAATAATCTGATTGGGTTCACGCTTGTCGAGCACAGCAATGGCATAGGCGCCTATCACTTGATGAAGTGCCAACTGAACTGCCGTGAGCGTATCAAGGTTTTTCTTCACTTGTATGTATTCAATCAACTGGACAAGTACTTCCGTATCGGTATCCGACTTGAAGGTCATACCTTTGTCCATCAATTGATTTTTCAGTTCGGCATAGTTCTCAATGATGCCGTTATGTATAAGTGCGAGATTTCTTGACTGTGAATAGTGGGGATGAGCATTGACTTGTGAGGGTGCTCCATGGGTTGCCCAACGTGTGTGTGCGATACCTATTGTGCCACTCACGTTTTTGTCTTCACAATAGTGTTCCAAATCTGAGACTTTCCCTTTTGCCTTATAAACATTCAAGTCGCCATTTTCGCCAATCATGGCCACACCTGCACTGTCGTAGCCACGATATTCCAAGCGCTTCAAACCCTTGACGAGAACAGGATAAGCCTGCTCGTTACCCAAATATCCTACTATTCCACACATAATTATATTATATAATAATGATGTTCTTTTCCTATAAATATCAGTACACAGGAGCGTGTACCAAGCTATGATAGCATTAAACTCTGCAAAAATACACCTATTTTTCGGAATTGCCAAATGTTTGACTATTATTCGTCAGAAAATCTTGTAGCCACCATATAACCACCGGCCCTTGTTTTGCCACACTGCCTCTCACGTCTCATAAGACTACCTTTTATAGGACGTAAAATTACCACTTACGCCCCACAAGTCTGCCACATACAAAAAATCCCGCTCGGCATAGCCGAACGGGACTAATATGTTTAACTTGATCAAGATTCCAATTAATAGAACTTGAAGTAGTTACGAGCGTTGTTGTAGCTGATGTCTTCCACCATGCGTGCGAGAGATTCCTGATCGTTGGGAAGGAGACCATTCTCTACATCGTTACCAAGTAAGTTGCAAAGCAAGCGGCGGAAGTACTCATGACGAGGATAGCTCAAGAATGAACGAGAGTCGGTGAGCATACCTACGAAACGTGACAACAGACCGAGCACGGAGAGAGCATTCATCTGACGAGTCATACCATCGAGCTGGTCGTTGAACCACCAACCCGATCCAAACTGTATCTTGCCAGGGCAAGAACCATCTTGGAAGTTACCCAACATCGTAGCGATAACCTCGTTGGCACATGGGTTCAAACAATAGAGAATAGTACGTGTGAGTTTGCCCTCTGCATTCAAATGATTGAGGAAATGACTCATGGCACGTGCTGTGGTGAACTCGCCGATAGAGTCGAAACCTGTATCAGGACCGAGTTTGTCATACATCAAGCTATTGTTGTCGCGGATAGCGCCATAGTGATACTGCTGTGTCCAATCACTTGCATAGTCTTGCTCTGCCATGATGGTAAGGATGCAGTGTTTGTATTTGCGCACATCATCGCAAGAGAGCTGCTGACCACGCATGGCTTTCTCGAAGATGGTTTCAATCTGAGAGTCGGTGTAAGGCTCATCGTAGAACTCTTCGATGCCATGATCAGAAAGGCGGCAACCATTCTCATGGAAGAAGTCGTGACGCTTCTGGAGCGCATCCACCATATCCTGGAACTTATTGATTTCGATGCCTGCCACTTCACCGAGCTTGTTCACATAGTCTGCGAAGTCAGGCTTCTCTATGTTCATCGCTTTGTCAGGACGCCATGCAGGAATCATCTTAATCTCGAAACCACTCTCACGGGTCTGCTTGTGGTAGCGAAGATCATCAATAGGATCATCCGTGGTGCACACACACTCTACATTGTAGCGACGCATGAAACCGCGAGCACTGTATTCGGGCAATTGAAGTTTTGCGTTACATTCATCGAAGATTTCACGTGCTGTCTTAGGACTAAGCTGCTTGTCAATACCGAAAGCAGTCTTCAGCTCAAGGTGAGTCCAGTGATAAAGAGGGTTACGGAAAGTATAAGGAACCGTTTCTGCCCACTTTTCAAATTTCTCCCAATCGGTGGTATCCTTGCCTGTGCAGTATTTTTCGTCTACGCCATTAGTACGCATAGCACGCCACTTGTAGTGGTCACCGCCGAGCCAAAGTTCTGTGATGCTCTTGAACTTGTGGTCGTTGGCCACCATCTCAGGGATGAGATGACAGTGATAATCAATGATTGGCATCTTAGCCGCATGGTTGTGGAAAAGATCCTGCGCAGTCTTTGTTTCAAGCAGGAAGTTTTCATCCATAAACTGTTTCATCTTATTTCTTGTTTTAAGAGTTATTTGATATAGTCTTATATTCTTTGTTTGTTTTGCAAATATACGGCATTTTTTTTGTATCCACGGAATATTTAAACTATATTTGCAAAACTTTTTACGCAAACGATGTCGTACCTCATTTTATAAGAAAAACAACAGCATGGAATATCAGCGCACGGGAAAGGTTTTGTTAATATACACTGGTGGAACCATTGGCATGGGATGTAATCCACAGACAGGTGCTCTTGAACCTCTTGATTTCAACCATCTCATCAGCCGCTTGCCTGAATTCAAACAGTTGACCACAGGCGTTGACACCTATCAGTTCAACCCCATCATCGACTCCAGCGATATGACGCCACGTCTGTGGGCACAATTGGTGCGCATCATTGCAGACCGCTACGACCGCTACGACGGCTTTGTCATCCTGCATGGCACTGACACGATGGCCTACACAGCCTCAGCGTTGTCATTCATGCTAGAGAATTTAACCAAGCCCGTCATCCTTACTGGTAGCCAATTACCCATAGGGCAACTCCGCACCGATGGCAAGGAGAACCTTATCACTAGCATCGAAATCGCCTCTGACCACAAGGAGGACGGCACTCCATGCGTTCCTGAAGTATGCATTTATTTCAGCGGTCGTCTGCTTCGAGGCAACCGTAGCACCAAACAAAACGCCGACGAGTTTGAAGCATTCTCTAGCTTCAACTATCCCGATCTCGGTCAAGCAGGTGTGAACATCAAATATAGCGATCATCACATCTTGCAGCCCGACTATACCCGCCCCATGATTCCCCATTTTGCCATTGACTCTAATGTGGTGGTATTCTCGCTTTTCCCTGGTATTCAAGAAAGCATCATCCGCCATGTGCTTGACGCACCAGAATTGCGTTCCATCGTGATGCGTTCGTTCGGTAGTGGCAATGCGCCTCAAAGTCCGTGGCTGAAGCACATTCTCAAAGAGGCGAGCATGAGGGGCGTAACGGTGGTAAACATCAGTCAGTGCATCCGCGGCACAGTGGTCATGGACCGCTACGACACGGGCTACCAGCTCAAAGACGCTGGTGTGTTGAGTGGTTACGACAGCACTGTGGAGAGTGCCGTCACCAAACTAATGTATCTGCAAGCCATCTATAGCGACCCGCGCCAAATACGCAACGCTATGAATCGCTCTTTGGCAGGAGAGATTACCATGCCCACAGTTATTCATTAAAAAATGCACTACGGTGCGATGCCCAACGCACTATAGTGCGATGGCAAACACACCCTAGTGAAAGTGACAATGCACCATAGTGTGTAAAAAGCGGCCTCAGTCAGCGTGACTTTAACTCATCATACACCTACCGCTGAATAGTTACTTTACGCAGACGCCACGACTTTCAACCTTCCCGTTTCAGGCCCAATATCAATGGCAACACAAAAACAATAACCAACACGGAAAAGAGCAAACCGCCCACTACTCCTGCCGCAAACGACAACCAGAACGGCTCTGCTTTCTCCCCATCGAAGAAGAATGGTATCAAACCAAACACCGTGGAGAGAATTGTCAGCAACACCGGGATTATCTTATGATTATAGGCTTTCACATATAGCTTCACCTTGGACACATGCCGTTCTGCTTGAACTTTCAACCACATATGATACTCGTTCAGGATATAGATGCCCGAATTAATAACAATTCCAGCCAACATCACCATTGAAGCCAATCCTCCCATCCCGAAATCTATACCAGCATAGCGGAACGTGAGGAATATTCCAATGAACGACACGGGGATTATCGATATAATGATTAATGGTTGACGCAAAGATTCAAACAAAACAGAGCAAATGAAAAAAACCACGACTACTACAACACCAATAATCCAATAAGGAGCATCCTTGTCGTTGTGCATCATATAAGTAGGCGTTTGACAATGATAACCCATCGGCAACCTAAGGTTGTAACTATCGACCATTTCCTTAATATACTCATTCGTGTACTGATAAGATCCCAACACATTAAACTCAACAGAAAGTACATATTCTTGATTGTGCTTTTGTATGTAATCCTTAGCAGCACGCTGACGTATATCCATCAAGCGGGAAGTTTTAAACTCATGACGTGTTCCCTTCAAATAGGCATTATTCATCTGCCAAACATCCCATCGGTCAGACTGCACTGGTTTCAGCACCACGTCAGTTTTCTTTGTTCCGTCATCATATGTTCCTATCTCTATGATCTGCAACATATTGGCCAATTCAGCATGCACCTCTTGGGGGCTAATGCCATAAGTTGCCATTCGCTCTTTGTCATAATCCATAAACAATTCTTCGTTTCCCAATTCACGGTCAGGGACTTTAACTACAAGATCTCGCACACGGGTATTATGCATTAGCATCTTACCTAAATCTTCCGCATAGCGATTCACATGGTCATAGTTGTAGCCCGTCACCCATATTCTATTTTCGCGATGCTGCAAGTTAAGTGAATTACTGAATCCCATCTGACTGACGCCATAAGTGCTCCAATCTGCACCTCCAATACCAATCAGTTTACTGATAACCTCTTGCTCAATCATAAAAGGAGCACTCGACAGAGCACAAGAATCCTGAAACTCCACAAGTATATTAGCTCCTCTTCCATTGATATCTGTGGTAAAACGTTTGATTTCTGAATAACGCTTCAATAGGTTTTCCACGATAATTACCTTTTGATTGAGTTCATAGGCAGTACCGCCCTGCGGCATTTCTCCACGGATGTGTAGCGCTATCTTTTCATCACGTCTCCACTCTTCACCATCATCCAAATGGTCTACAAATCCTTTCAATGTATAACCAAACGCCAAAAGTAGCAAAACAAAAGCTATCCATTTGTATCGCTGCATCACGTTGACATATTGGGTGTAAGTCCTATTCCACCACATCCATTTTCTGATGCGGCGAATAGAAGAGCTATGCCTACAATCATAATGCAACACATTGACTAAGGTAGGTACAAAGACCAAGGCTATTACCAAAGAGGTGGCTAAATTAATACAAATGATGCGCACAAAGTCGTATAGATTATTCTTCCATTCCTCAGGCAGGAAATAGACAGACAACAACGAACCAATCGTAGTCAGCATGGCGGCAAGAATAGACAAAAAAACTTTTCGGTTGCGATAATAGCCATAATGGTCTGCCATTACAATCGTAGCATCGATAATGAGACTCAACGACACAGCCATACCCGCCATGGAATAGACATGAAGTTTGAGATGCAACAACCGATAGAAGACAACAGCCAAAAGCAAATTCAACAGTAAGGAAATACAGATAATCGCCATATACTTCCATTGTCTATTGGTTATCCACACAAAAAGTAGCAGAATGACAAGCGACAACAGCGAACGGCTCACCAAGTCAAACATTTGCGCTCGCTCTTCTTCTGCAGCATCATAAGCTAACGACAGATAAACACCCTGAGGAATTTGAATAGCAATGCCTTCAATCTTATTCTGAATATAAGACGACAAATGAATAAAATTGGCATCACTCGCCACTTCCACATTCATATTAATGGTGTTCAAACCATTGATGCGATAATATTTGTTGGGATGACGCTTCTTCATTTCCTGCTGAACCAAATGATTCAGATAGACCACATTGCCATTGCTTGTCAGCACAGGGATCTCAGACAATGGCATAGGAGAAGTGGATAGACAAAGCGTTTTTCTTCTGCCGTATCCTTCGTTCGTATTTGTGGTCACCTCGCCTATCACATTCTTCTGACCCGTGAAGTTTTTTACCGCCGTGACGATATCTGCTGCTGTGATGCCATACTGCTCAAGCGTCTGCGCATCATAGGAGAGTTCACAATAAGAATTCATCGTACCCGATAAAGTTACATTCTTCACACCATCTATCTGTCGCACACGCTCCACAATGCCACAAGCATTAAGCGTTTCATCTATTTTCTCTAGCGACATATCTG
>CAVKQP010000012.1:0-7645 GCA_963658165.1 Clostridium sp. CAG:302
CTATGTCATCAACGTAGGATTCTTCGGTAACTATGTATACAATGTCAATTACTATGAAGTGCCTTCTTCTAGCAAACTCTTTGACGCAAAAATCATGGCTGCTCCCAAGTCTGCATCAGTCATTTATTATGCTGAAGGCAACAAGTTGTATATGTATCGTGTGGCTACGGGTGATGTGCGTGAAATGAAACAGTTTGGTTCAGGTGAAACCATTGCTTTTATTCAAAACGTCTCGGGAACGGAAGCAGATGGAACAGCCTTCAACGACATGGTGGTTATGACCAATAGCAATTCGGGCTACAACATTTATCGTTTCCCTATTATTGGTTCTGCTGGAGAACTCAACACCGATGTACAACCCTCTATGAGTGGTAGCGGTAGTGCCAGCAAACTGCTGTTCCGTCAGGAATAAGATAACGGAAAAAATTATAATTCTCTCTGTGCCACGCAGCTCTATCAATCGATAGAGTCAAACGTGGCACTTTTTTATTTCTCACCCACTATCTTTTTGATGTCGTTCAGCTTGTTGAGTGCCTCGACTGGTGTGAGATTGTTGATGTCAAGATTTAGAATTTCATCGCGCACTTGGCAAAGCACAGGGTCGTCCAATTGGAAGAAGCTCAACTGCATATCTGGCCCACCCTGCCCTATTTGCTTCTTGCCTGTTCCTACGGCAGCATTGTCTGCCTCTAATTGTTTCAAGATGGTGTTGGCACGTTTGACGATGCTTTTGGGCATACCTGCGATTTGTGCCACATGGATACCGAAAGAGTGCTCACTGCCGCCGCGCATCAGTTTGCGCATGAAGATGACTTTGCCGTCCACCTCTTTGACGCTGACATTATAGTTCTTGATGCCGTCGAAGAGCTTCTCCATCTCATTGAGCTCGTGATAATGGGTAGCAAAGAGCGTGCGTGCCTTTGTCTTTTTGTGTTCGTGCAGGTATTCCACAATAGCCCATGCAATGGATATGCCATCATAAGTACTCGTTCCTCTACCCAACTCATCGAAGAGCACAAGACTTCGTTCAGACACGTTGTTCAGGATGTTGGCAGCTTCCGTCATTTCAACCATAAAAGTACTTTCTCCAAGCGAAATGTTGTCTGATGCGCCCACACGAGTGAATATTTTGTCCACCAAACCTATTTTCGCGCTTTCTGCGGGCACAAAACATCCTATTTGGGACAATAGTACTATCAACGCTGTTTGGCGCAACAGAGCTGATTTACCAGCCATATTAGGACCAGTGATAATCATGATCTGTTGTTTCTCTGTATCGAGATAGATGTCGTTGGGCACATATTGTTCGCCCAAAGGCAGTTGGGTTTCTATGACGGGATGGCGTCCTTGTTTGATATCGAGTGTGGTGGAGGAATCAATCACAGGGCGTACATAGCGATTCTCTTCGGCAGCCTTGGCAAATCCCAAAAGGCAGTCGAGATGCGCTATCATGTTGGCATTGATTTGTATCTGTGGAATGAAGTCTTGTGTGGCTGTGACCAAGTCATTAAATAGTCGTGCTTCGAGGGAAAGAATTTTTTCCTCGGCCCCTAAGATTTTCTCTTCATACTCTTTGAGTTCTTGGGTAATATAACGTTCGGCATTGGCGAGCGTTTGCTTGCGCACCCATTCTGCAGGCACCTTATCTTTATAAGTGTTGCGCACTTCAAGATAGTAACCGAAGACGTTGTTATATCCTATCTTAAGTGAAGCAATGCCTGTCAGTTCTGTTTCGCGCTCTTGTATCTTTAGCAGATAATCTTTGCCACTATAAGCTATTTGGCGTAGTTCATCAAGCTCTGCATTCACGCCATCGGCGATCACACCACCTTTGTTGACGAGCTGTGGTGGGTCGGGTTTTATTTCCCGTTCGATGCGGTCGCGCAAGCTCTCACAAAGGTTCATTTGTTCACCTATACGTTTGAGTGTGGCATTGTCTTTGGCATAGAGACACGCTGTCTTAATAGGAGCAATAGCTTGTAGTGCCATTTTCAGTTGTACCATTTCCCGAGGTGAAACTCTGCCTACTGCCACTTTGGATGTGATGCGTTCCAAGTCGCCGATGCGATGGAATTGGTCATCAATACATTGGCGAAACTCTGGTTCGCGGTAGAAGTAGTCTACCACATCGAGTCGGTCATTGATGGGCTTCTCGTCTTTTAGAGGAAATACCACCCATCGTTTGAGCATGCGTCCGCCCATAGGGGTGACGGTGCGGTCGATGACGTGGAGTAGGGAAGAGCCATCTTCCTGCATCGGTTGCAACAGTTCGAGCGATCGGATTGTGAACTTGTCCAAGCGCACGTAGCGTTCTTGTTCGATGCGGGATAGGGAAGTGATGTGGTTGATGTGAGTATGCTGGGTCAGTTCCAAATACTGCATAATGGCACCAGCAGCAATGATGCCGCAGTGTAGGTGGTCTACACCAAAACCTTTTAGCGATTTGGTGCCGAAGTGTTTGAGCAGTTTTTGATTGGCTGTCTGTTCGGTGAAGACCCAGTCGTCGAGTTGGAATGTGCAATAGCGTGTGCCGAAGCCCTGTTCAAACTCTTGCTTGCGTGTCTTGTCGTAGAGCACTTCTTTGGGCGCAAAGTTGCCCAAGAGCTTTTCTACATAGTCTGTGTTGCCTTCGCCTGTGAGAAATTCACCTGTTGAGATATCTAGAAAAGCAATGCCACATATCTGTTTACCGAAATGCACAGCAGCAAGGAAGTTGTTCTCCTTGTAGTTCAGCACATTGTCATTCATTGCCACACCAGGTGTGACCAACTCTGTAATGCCGCGCTTTACAAGTTTCTTGGTGAGCTTTGGGTCTTCAAGTTGATCGCATATGGCCACGCGTTTACCTGCACGTATCAGTTTGGGCAGATAGGTATCCAGAGCATGGTGTGGAAAACCTGCCATCTCTGTAGCAGCCTTTGAGTTGCTGCCTCCGTTAGATCGGTGTGTGAGCGTGATGCCGAGAATACGTGATGCTGTGATGGCATCTTCGCTATATGTTTCGTAGAAATCACCACAACGGAATAGTAATACGGCATCAGGATGTTTCGCCTTCAGCTCGAAAAACTGTTTCATCATAGGTGTCAGCTCATTCTCTTTCTTGGCCATGTGCAGTGTCGTGTTAGTTGATAAGCGTTTTTATAGCTTGTCGTTGAGTTTTTTCATCCATTGTCCGCCTACCATACAAGCTATGCCAATGGCAACAAACGGAAGACTGAGTATTTGTCCCATGTCAAGGGGGAGAGAGGCTTCGAACGCCACTTGTATGTCTTTCGTATATTCAATGAAGAAACGAGCAGTGAATATGTAGGTAAGACATAGTCCGAAGAAGAAGCCTGTGCCTACTTTTTGCGGATATTTGCGATAGATAGCATAGCCGATGAAGAGGAGTAGGGCATAGGTTATCGCCTCATAGAGTTGTCCGGGATGACGTGGGGCTGTGTCTACTTTTTCAAAGATAAAGGCCCATGGCACATCGGTTACCTTACCGATAATCTCACTGTTCATCAAGTTACCCAAGCGGATAAAGCACGCTGTGATGGGAGTGACAATGGCTATATTGTCAAGAACGTGCCATATGCCAAGTTTTGTCTTGCGGCAATAGAGCCATAGGGCAATCATCAAACCGAGAGTGCCACCATGACTAGCTAGTCCTTCATAACCAGTAAACCGCCATCCTCCGTCTTGCATGAAATGGATGGGCAGGAACATCTCAATGATGTGCTTGCCAGAACTTAGGAAATAGTCGGGCTGATAGAAAAGACAATGTCCCAACCGGGCTCCAATCAAGATGCCTACAAAGCAGTATAGGAAGAGAGGCTCAAACAACTCTTCCTTGATGTGTTGCTGCTTGTAGAGGTGTTTCATCAACAGGTAGGCTCCCAAAAGTCCGATGAGCCAGCACATGGAATACCAGTGCAAGGTCAGCGGTCCTAAGTGCATCATGTCTGGACTTGGGTTCCAGAGCACGTATAGCAGGTTGTTCATAGACGAAACTTTATACGTTAAAGCGGAAGTGCATGATGTCGCCGTCTTGCACTACATAGTCTTTGCCTTCAATGCCGAGCTTTCCGGCTTCGCGCACGGCTGCTTCTGAACCATATTGGATATAGTCTTCATATTTAATGACTTCGGCACGGATAAAGCCTTTCTCAAAGTCGGTGTGGATGACACCAGCACACTGAGGGGCTTTCCATCCCTTGTGATAGGTCCATGCCTTTACTTCCATCTCACCGGCTGTGATGAAGGTTTCAAGATTGAGCAATGAGTAGGCTTTCTTGATGAGGCGGTTGACGCCACTCTCTTCAAGTCCCAATTCCTCAAGGAACATCTGCTTGTCCTCATAGGTCTCGAGTGATGCGATGTCTTCTTCTGTCTTGGCAGCAATGGTCAGTACCTCTGCTCCTTCTGTGGCAGCCACTTCTTCTACCTTCTTTGAATAGGAGTTGCCCTCCTTGGCGCTTGCCTCATCTACATTGCAGACATAAAGCACGGGCTTGGCGGTGAGCAGGAAGAGATCGCGTGCAGCTTTCTGTTCTTCCTTACTGTCAAACTGAACGGCGCGAGCGTTCTTGCCTTGTTCGAGCACTTCCTTGTAGGCTTCCATCACAGCCACCAACACCTTGGCATCTTTGTCGCCTGCACAAGCCATCTTCTGTTCTTTGGCAAGTTTACTTTCAATAGTTTCCAAATCCTTGAGTTGCAACTCTGTATCAATGATTTCTTTGTCGCGTATAGGGTCAATGGTGCCGTCTACGTGTGTGATGTTGTCGTCGTCGAAGCAGCGAAGCACGTGGATGATGGCATCGGTTTCACGAATGTTGCCGAGAAACTTGTTTCCCAGTCCTTCTCCTTTGGAGGCGCCTTTTACGAGTCCTGCGATATCTACGATTTCGCAAGTGGCAGGTACGATGCGTCCCGGATGTACTATTTCTGCAAGTTTGGTGAGTCGTTCGTCAGGCACGGTAATCACGCCTACATTGGGCTCAATGGTACAAAAAGGGAAATTGGCAGCTTGTGCCTTTGCACTGGAAAGGCAGTTAAAAAGAGTGGACTTGCCCACATTAGGCAGTCCTACTATACCACATTTTAATGACATGTCTATAAAAACGTTTTTATTACTATCATGCAAAGATAGTGCAAATCAGAGACAATGCAAAATAAAAGGGCAGGATTTTCGTCCTGCCCTTGTTTGGATTTTTCTATGGATAATATGTTATCAGTAGTATCTCTTTGCTATTTATTCACTTCCACACTTTCGTATCTTCTGCTGAACCAAAGGAGGAAGATGCAACCTACGATGGCAAAGGGGACACCGACAAGGGCAGGGTAGTTGTAGCCTAAGCCGTGCTCCATGGGCAGACCGCCGCAGAAGGCACCAAGGGCATTGCCGATGTTAAATGCCATTTGTATGCTAGCACCGCCGAGCATCTCACCGCCAGGGGCATATTTCAAGATGAGAAACTGTTGAGGACTGCTTACGGCGAAGAGGCAAGTGGTGCTGATCATCACCAAGAGGGCGCTTAGCCAACCGTACTGTGCTACGAAGAAAATGGCGAGAAGTACAATAGCCGCACAACCTTGGGTGACGCAAGCGACCATCCCAGGGCGGTAGTGGTCACTGAGTTTGCCACTTGTGATGTTGCCCACGACCATGCCAAAACCTGCACCCACCATGATGAGCGACAGCGCCTCAGGAGCGAATCCACCTTCTTGCAACATCAAGGGGTTGACGTAACTATACATACAAAAAATGCCGCAGTTACCAAAACAAGTAGCGCCAAGGATGAGCCAAGGTGCCAAACTCTTCAAGAATTTGAATTGTCCTTTATAGTTGGCGGCTTCTATCTTTCCCACATCGGGAACCCATTTCCAAATATAGAAGATGACCAACACGCTGAGCAATGCTACAAGGATGAATGGCACCCTCCAAGAAAGGTTATGACTCAAGGCAGTGCCGAACGGAATGCCTAAGAGGTTGGCAATGGTCATGCCGGCAATCATGATGCTCACTGCTCCAGTCTTGTGGTCTTCGTCAGCCAAGCGCACAGCGGCAATAGAGCCAACACCGAAGTAGGCTCCATGGGGTAATCCTGCGATAAAGCGGGCTGCTAATAGCAAATAGAAGTTGGTGGCCACAGAGCAGAGTAGGGCGCCGAGGAGCATCAGAGCACCAAGGAAGAGAAGGATGCTCTTCAACCGATATTTATAGGCTATGGTGAGTAGGGGAGCACCACAGGTCACACCGAGTGCATAGGCTGAAATGAGGTGGCCTGCAGTAGGAATGCTGACATGGAGTCCTTGTGCTACATCGGCAAGAATGCCCATCATGACAAATTCGGTCATGCCCAATGCAAGTGTGCCGAAGGCGAGTGCAATCAAACTTTTCTTCATCTGTTGTCCTGAAATCGTGTGTTATCCAAAAATAGGGTGGGGGCTAATGTGTTCCATACATTGCCCCCACTATCAAAGTAATATAAGTGTTTCGTTAGATGTCTAGTTTCCAGGTGGCACCATCCTTGGTGTCCTTCACTTGGAAACCTGCTGCTGCCAAGGCGTCACGTATCTGGTCACTGGTATTCCAGTCCTTTGCGGCTTTGGCTCTGGAGCGGAGGTCAAGGACCATATCTACGACCTTGCCGAATGCTTCCTCTCGTGCAGCGTTGTTGCTACCTTTTTCGCTCTTCAGACCCAAGATGCCGAACGTGAACAGTTCCATGGTTTCTTTCAGTTCTTTTAGGTCTTCGGCAGAGATGCTTGCCTTGTGGTCGGTGAGCGTGTTGATGAGGTGGCAACCCTCAAACAGGTGGCTAATACATACTGGAGTCTGCAAGTCATCGTTGATGGCATCGTAGCATTTCTGACGCAGTTCGGAAACTACCTGATGGGTGTGATCGTCCGACTTCTCCGTGGTTTGTATGCGATCTATATCGTTGATACCATCCATCAGTCGCTTAAGTCCTTTCTCGCTTGCTACAAGTGCTTCGTTGGAGAAATCCACCGTGCCACGATAGTGAGCCGAAAGGATAAAGAAGCGGATAGTCATGGGGTTGTATGCCTGCTGTAGGGTAGGGTGGTTGCCCGTGAAGAATTGCTCGAGGGTAATGAAGTTGCCCAGCGACTTACCCATTTTCTGTCCATTGATGGTAATCATGTTGTTGTGCATCCAGTAGTGCACCATTTGGTCGCCTTGGCTTGCCACGGCTTGTGCTATCTCGCATTCGTGATGCGGGAAAATCAAGTCCATGCCGCCGCCATGAATATCGAAATGCTTGCCTAAATATTTGCGTCCCATTGCAGTACATTCGCAGTGCCATCCGGGGAATCCGTCACTCCAAGGACTGGGCCAACGCATGATATGTTCGGGTTGTGCTTTCTTCCAAAGGGCAAAGTCCACCTGATTGCGCTTCTCGCCCACGCCATCTAGTTCACGACTATTATTGATTACGTCGTCAAGATTGCGTCCTGAAAGGATGCCATAGTGATATTTCTTGTTATACTTTTCGATGTCGAAATATACAGACCCATTGCTCTCATAGGCAAAGCCGTTGTCCAGGATTTCCTGTACCAGTTGCTCTTGTTCTATGATATGTCCTGTGGCATGTGGTTCAATGCTGGGTGGCAACACGTTGAGTGCCTCCATGGC
>CAVKQP010000012.1:7655-22344 GCA_963658165.1 Clostridium sp. CAG:302
CTCCATGGCAGCGTGATACCTATTGGTATAGTATTGCGCAATCTCCATGGGCTCAAGTTTCTCCAAGCGTGCCTTCTTCTCAATCTTGTCATCTCCTTCATCAGCATCGTGCTCTAGGTGCCCCACGTCTGTGATATTACGCACGTAGCGCACTTTATATCCTAAATGCGTGAGATAGCGGAACAAAATGTCGAATGTGATGGCAGGACGAGCGTGCCCGAGGTGTGGATCACCATAGACAGTAGGTCCACAGACATACATTCCCACATTGGGGGCGTGGAGTGGCACAAACGGTTCCTTCTTTCTCGACAGTGTGTTGTAAATGATAAGTTTTTGTTCCATGTACTACATATTTTTGATTTATGTTGCGCTGCAAAGTTAGTGCAATTTTGTTGATTATGGAAATGTGCGATGAAAAAATCGTGAAGGTCAGTGGGCTTCCAACCAGTTGTTTCCCCATCCGGCATCGGCTACGAGTGGCACGTTGAGCGGATAGGCGTGCTGCATTTCTTCAAGAACGATGTTTTCCACTTGTTCTTGTTCTTCGGGATAGACACTGAAGTTGAGTTCGTCATGCACTTGGAGTATCATCTTGGAGCGTATATGTTCGCGCTTGAAGCGTTCGTGGATGCGTATCATGGCTACCTTGATGATGTCTGCCGCACTGCCTTGTATGGGTGCATTGATGGCGTTGCGCTCTGCGAAGCCACGCACAGTGGCGTTTTGCGAGTTGATGTCTGGCAGATAGCGACGGCGATGGAAAAAGGTTTCGGCATAGCCGTTTGCCTTGGCTTTTGCGATGGACTCATCCATATATTCACGCACCTGTGGGAAGGTTTGGAAATAGCCGTCGATGAGTTCTCTGGCTTCCTTGCGGTCTATGTCGAGGCGTTCTGCCAGTCCGAAGACGGTGATGCCGTAGATGATTCCGAAATTGGCACGTTTGGCTTTTGTGCGCTCGTCACGTGTCACATCTTTAATGTCTTTCTTGAAGATCTTGGCTGCTGTCGCGGCATGGATGTCGTAGCCCTCGCGGAAGGCTTCTATCATGTTTTTGTCACCACTCAGATGTGCCATCACACGCAGTTCTATTTGACTGTAGTCTGCGGAAAAGAATTTACAACCATCTTCGGGTATAAACGCCTTTCTGATTTCTTTACCATCTTCTCCACGCACTGGAATGTTTTGAAGATTGGGATCGCTTGACGAGAGTCGTCCAGTGGCGGTTACGGTTTGGTTGAACGAGGTGTGTATGTGTTCGGTCTTGGGATTGATCAACTTGGGGAGTGCGTCTACATAGGTCCCGATGAGTTTTTTCAATCCTCTGTATTCCAATATTTTCTCTACGATTTCGTGTTTGTGCTTCAGCTCTTGGAGCACTTCTTCCGATGTGACGTATTGTCCGTGTTTTGTCTTCTTAGCTTTTTCTACGATGCGTAGCTTGTCGAAGAGAATTTCTCCTACTTGCTTTGGCGATGCAATGTTGAAAGGTTCGCCTGCCAACTCATGGATGCGATGCTCTATTCCTGTAAGCCGTTGATTGAAAATATTTGAACTTTCTTGCAAAGAGTGGGTATCTAACCGCACGCCATTCATCTCCATCTCTGCCAACACAGGCATGAGGGGCATCTCGATGTTGTAGAACAAATCTTCCACACCACATTCCTTCAACTTGGGTTCGAGCACATTTTTCAGTCGCAAGGTGATGTCTGCGTCTTCTGCGGCGTATTCGTAGATGGCGGTAGGGGAGAGGTCGCCCATGTTGCGCTGCTTCTTTCCCTTCGGCCCAATCAGTTCTTCGATGTGGATGGTCTGATAGTTCAGATAGACTTCGGCAAGGAAGTCCATGTTGTGATAGAGTTCGGGTTGGATGAGATAGTGGGCTATCATCGTGTCAAACATCTTTCCTTTCACACTGATGCCATAGTTGTGGAGCACCTCGATGTCGTACTTCAGATTTTGTCCCACTTTGACAATTTCTTCGCTCTCATACAGAGGTTTAAATATATTAACAATCTTTTGAGCTTCTTTACTATCCCTTGGCACGGCAACGTAAAATGCCTTTTTCTCTTCCACAGCAAAGCTCAAACCGACCAATTTTGCCTCTATCGGATTGACCGAAGTTGTCTCTGTATCTAAACTTAGAATTCTATTTGTCAATAAAAACTCACAAAGATCTTTACTATCATCTTCTCCTTCAATGAGTTTATACTCGTGAGGTGTCGTTTTTATGCTCTCAAAACTTTCGTTTTTTGCTTCTTCTTTCCCGTCGTCCGTATTTACGCTAAACAAATCGAGTTGTCTATTAACGTTTTGATTAACATTTTTATCTTTGTTAATAACTCTGTTGGCAAAGCTCTTAAACTCAAGTTCTGTGAACAATTTGCCAAGAGCATCGTTATCGGGAGCTTCTATTTTCAGTTTGTCGAGATTGAGCGTTACGGGTGCGTCTGTTCTGATGGTGGCGAGAAACTTCGATAGCTTGATGTCGTCAATGTGTTCTTCCACCTTTTTCTTGAGGGCACCTTTCAGTTCTTCGGTTCTGTTGATCAACTCATCGACCGAGCCAAATTGGTTGATAAGTTTGGCAGCAGTTTTTTCTCCGACACCAGGGCACCCTGGAAAATTGTCTGCGGTGTCGCCCATGAGTGCCAATAGGTCGATGACCTGAGTAGGAGAGGGGATGCCATATTTTGTTTCTACTTCCTTTTCGCCCATGATCTCATATCCGCCACCATGCCGTGGACGGTAGATAAAGACATTTTCGCCCACCAGTTGACCATAGTCTTTGTCTGGCGTAAGCATATAGGTAGTTATCCCTTGCTGTCCTGCCTGGTTAGCAAGGGTTCCGATAACGTCGTCGGCTTCAAAACCTTCCACTTCCAACACGGGTATGTGATAGGCATTCAGAATATCTTTGATGATGGGAACAGATGCTTTTATGTCTTCTGGGGTAGCCTCTCGCTGTGCCTTGTAGGCGGGGTAGGCCTCACTGCGGAACGTAGGTCCGTGTGGGTCGAAAGCCACGCCTATGTGAGTGGGTTGTTCCTTGGTAAGCACCTCGTTGAGTGTGTTGCAGAATCCCATGATGGCAGAGGTGTTCAACCCCTTCGAGTTGATGCGTGGTGTGCGAATAAAGGCATAATAGGAACGATATATTAACGCGTAGGCGTCAAGGAGGAATAATTTGTTCATTATGATTGTTTTTTATCGTGTAAAATTACAAAAAAATTATCGTAAATCCCGATAAAATATTTAATTTTGTATCAAATTTACGTTCATGGACTATTTAACACTTATCAAGAAGCCTATTGAAGCGGAGTTGCAGGATTTCATTCGTTTGTTCAATGAATCGATGCAACATGAAGACGGACTTCTCTCCCAGGTACTTTTACATATTAGACAGCGTGCGGGCAAACGTATGCGTCCAATGCTTATCCTATTGATGGCGAGAAATTTCGGAACTATAACTTCGGTCACACAGTGTGCTGCCGTTGGATTGGAACTGCTTCACACTGCCAGTTTGGTGCACGATGATGTGGTGGATGACAGTGAAGAACGGAGAGGGCAGGCAAGTGTCAATGCGGTCTATAATAATAAGGTTGCAGTCTTGGTGGGTGACTACATTCTGTCTACTGCCTTACTCTATGTATCGCAAACTCATGCAGAGCGCATTGTGAGTTATTTGGCCCGACTTGGTCAGACGCTTTCTGATGGTGAAATATTGCAATTGTCTAACATCCAGAACCATAACCTTTCGGAAGAGGTTTACTATGAGGTGATTAAGCAGAAGACTGCCGCCTTGTTTGAAGCCTGTGCCGCGATGGGTGCTATGTCTGCTGGGGCAGATGATGATGCCATCGAAGCAGCTAGAATCTTCGGTCAAAACTTGGGTATCATCTTCCAGATACGTGACGATATTTTTGACTATTACGATACGGCTGATATCGGAAAACCTACGGGCAACGATATGCTAGAAGGTAAACTCACCTTGCCTGTGCTTTATGCACTCAATGCGACGGGCAACGAAGAGATGATTAATCTGGCATACAAGGTGAAAGACCATACCGTGAGCAAAGAGGAAATCGCTCAATTGGTAGCCTTTACTAAAGAAAATGGAGGTATCGAATATGCGGAGAAACGTATGGAAGACTTTCACCAAGAAGCACTTACTTTTCTTGAGAAATATGTAAAAGATGCCGACATCAAAACTTCTCTCGCGGCTTATCTTGACTACATCATACTTCGTAATAAATAATATCTATAAAACCGCCTGACACTGTTCTCTAATAAGACTCGTGCCAGGCGGTTTTATTTTGTATCTCAAAGGCTGCTGAGGTATACCATTAATGTCTAGCGAGTTATAGTCTCACATAGATTTAGCACCCTATTAGAAGAATTTGGTCTCTGTGCCGATGATTTCACTTAGCAGCATATTTGCCAATCGGCTTGTCCCTAAACGGAACCATTTGTTGGTCAGCCATTTTTCTCCTAACACTTCTTTTACAATGGTGTAGTACGTGAGTGCGTCCATGACGCTATTTATGCCTCCAGCGGGCTTAAAACCTATTTGTATGCCCGTTTCTTCATAGTATTCCTTAATGGCTTGGCACATCACGTAGGCTGCTTCGGGCGTAGCGGCGGGTTCTAGTTTTCCTGTAGAGGTCTTGATGTAGTCAGCACCAGCATACATCGAGAGGATAGAAGCCTTCTTGATATTGCTTGCTGTCTTGATGGCACCCGTCTCAAGGATCACTTTCATTGCTTTGTCTCCACAAGCTTGTTTCAGTTCACTAATATCGTCACACATGCCCTCATAGTCACCGCTGAGGAACTTGCCGACAGGCATCACGATGTCAATCTCTGTGGCACCATCCTTTACTGCTAGTGCTGTTTCTGCTACCTTTACTTCAATCAAAGCTTGCGATGAAGGAAAACTTCCAGATACACAGGCTATTTCAACCCCTTCTACCTCTAATGTGTCTTTTACGACTTCGGCAAAGCAAGGGTAGACACAGATGGTTGCTACGTGTGGAAGGTCTGGGTAAGCATCGTCAAACTGATTCACCTTTTCGGTGAATGCCATAATGGATGCGTCAGAATCCGTGGTGTGGAGAGAGGTGAGCTCTACACTGCCCAACAAGAACTTCTTGATTTCTGGTGTATCGTTCTCGTGCACCTTCTCGGCAATGATTTTGCGCACGGCTTCGCGCACTTCGTTGTCATCCACTTCCGTGTTGTATTTATTCAGAGCGGCTTCATACTTGCTATTCTTCTGCTCCGTTTTAGCAGTGTTCTTCTGCGGTTCGATGTTCTGTGTAAATGCCATAATATTTATTTGAGTTTTTGATTGTTCTTATGTCGTTCAACGTCTCTTTTTGTTTTCTTTTCGAGGTTCTTTTTGAAAGCTTCTGTAAGGTCGGTACCCGTTTGATTGGCGAGGCACAAGAGTACCCAAAGCACGTCTGCCATCTCGTCTTCCATGTTGTCTTTCTCTCCGACTTTGAAGCTCTGGTCGCCATACTTGCGCGCCATCACACGAGCTAATTCGCCTACCTCTTCAGTGAGGATAGTCATGTTGGTGAGTTCGCTAAAATACCTCACACCGTATGTTTTGATCCATTGGTCTACGACTTTCTGTGCGTTTTCGATTGTCATTTTTCTCATTCTTTGTGAAGGGTGTCCATACAGATAGTTACGGGTCCGTCGTTGATGAGTTCTACCTTCATGTCTGCACCAAACTCGCCCGTACCAACAGGTTTACCTAATGCTTCTGACAGTGCCTTGCAAAAGTATTCATAGAGGGGTATTGCAATGTCATGACTTGCTGCATGGATGTAGGAGGGGCGGTTGCCCTTTTTATAACTTGCCATGAGGGTGAATTGACTCACCACAAGGATGTCGCCATCTACCTCGGTGATGGGTAGGTTCATTACGCCATCTGCGTCATCAAACACGCGTAGACCAATCACCTTTTTGATGAGCCAGTCGGCAACTTCCTTTGTGTCGGAGTGCGTCACTCCGAGTAGTATCATATAGCCTTTTCCAATGGAAGATTTTACTTTCCCGTCAATAGTTACTGAGGCTCTTGACACTCTTTGTATAACGATTTTCATAATATCTTTTGTCTGCAAAGATAGTGTAAAAGCGCTATAAAACAAAATAAAACTACTTTTATCTGCTTGTACTCTCGCTTGATGTTTTATATGGATATTAATACATTAAACCTTAATTTAATCTACGCTAAATCATCCAACATCTTCTGTTCCATGAAAATAATCATACACCACTTTACCTTTAACCGCTCCGATACATTCTTGCAATGTCTCCAGCGTTGCATTTTTGATGCCTTTCACGCTTTTCAGGTCTTTCAGTAATGCATCTTTGGTCTTTGGTCCAATGCCTTTTATCTCGTCTAACTGTGACTTTAGGGCATGCTTACTACGCTTGTCTCTGTGGAACATGATGGCATAGCGGTGCACCTCATCTTGTATGCGTGTCAAGGCATGAAAGAGTTCACTTTCGGGTTTCAAACCGATGACCACTGGTGGAAACCCGAAGAGCAGTTCGTTGGTGCGGTGACGATCATCTTTTGCCAGTCCCGCAATGGGAATATCTAGGTGCAATTCGTCTTCTACAACGGCTCTAACGGTCTCCATTTGACCTTTTCCACCATCTGTGATGATGAGGTCGGGTAGGGCTGTTTTCTCCTCAATCATACGTGTATAACGTCTTCTCACCACCTCTTGCATCGACGCATAATCGTCAGGCCCTGTCACTGTCTTGATGTTATATTTGCGATAATCACGCTTTGAGGGCTTCATACCTTTAAATACTACACATCCCGCCACCGCATCAGTACCCGATATGTTGGAATTGTCGAAACATTCTATCTGGTATGGCATCTTTTTCATACCTAATTTCTGTTGCAGTTCCTTCATCAAGCGCACCGACTTTTGTTCTGGATTGAGCTTCTCTGCTTGCTTCAAGCGGTCAAATTTATACTGCTTACCATTCATCTCGCTCAACTCTAAGAGGTGCTTTTTGTCGCCCTTTTGCGGTACAAAAAAGACCGCTTCGTTCAACTTCCATTCCATCTCAAAGGGTACGATAATTTCTTTTGCATGGCTATTGAAACGCTCACGGATGTCCAAAACGGCGAGCGAAAGCAATTCTTCATCGCTTTCGTCGAGTTTACGCTTGTATTCAAAGGTGAACGACTGGTTTACATTGCCATTCGTGACGTGCATATAGTTGATATAAGCATTCTGCATGCCGTTATCGTCGGTAATGGAGAACACATCGACATCATTGATGGTATGGCTCACCACTTCGCTCTTGGAGCAATAGTTATCAAGAAGCAGATACTGTCGTTTGATTTCTTCCGCTTCCTCAAACTTTAGTTCTTCTGCCTTTTCTTGCATCTCTTGATAGAGCAAAGCGGAGATTTCTCGCGTGTTTCCCTTTAATATTTCTCGGGCACGAGCTATGTTTTGTTGGTACTCCTCGTATGATTGCTTGCCGATGCAGGGGCCTTTGCAGTTGTGTATGTGATATTCCAAGCATGGCTTGAATTTACCCCTTTCTACATTTTCGCGGCTTAAAGGTAGTCTACACGTGCGAGGTTTATACAACTTCTTGATGAGTTCAAGCACGGCATACATGCTTCCTGTGTGGCTATATGGACCGAAAAACGTGCCGAATTTTTTGTTGACTTGTCTTGTCTTAAAAATGCGTGGAAACGGCTCGTTGGTTACACAAATGCTCGGATACGTTTTCCCGTCCTTGAGTAAGACGTTATATTTGGGCTTATATTTCTTAATCAGGTTGTTTTCCAGCAACAGGGCATCTTCCTCTGTGTTCACCACAGTGTAGGAGATGTCTCTTATCTTGCTCACTAAGACTTTGGTCTTGTAGCGGTCTACCTCCTTATGGAAATAGGAAGACACGCGTTTCTTCAGGCTCTTCGCCTTACCTACGTATATGATGGTGTGATTTTCGTCATAATACTGATAACTGCCAGGTTTGTCAGGCATGTTGAGTACGATGTTCTTTAGATAAGCTAGGCGCTTCTCGTTTTCTTCTCTTGTCATATCGTAAGTTGCTTATATCAAGTTGTTAAGCGCTGTTTTGTTTCACGTGAAACTCAAACGCTACTTATGATAAAGACGAAGAAGCGTATGCTTGTGCATGTTCTTCTTCGTCTTTTGTTCTTTCTTTATCTTGCAGCGTCTCGACTAAGACGACTTTCGTATTAAATCTGGAGGAGTGATGTAATCTCAATGTCTTCGTCGAATCCGTCTCTTCCGTTGAGTCCTTCGTTGACGAGCTCAATGAGGAAGTTGGCGTAGATCTTCTTAGGATGGAACTTCTTCACCAGTTCGCATGCTGCTTTCATGGTGCCGCCTGTAGCGAGCAAATCGTCGTGCAGCAGTACTACATCACCTTCTTGGATGGCGTCTTTATGAATTTCAATCGTATCTTTACCATATTCTTTAGCATAACTCTCCTGAACGGTCTCGCAAGGGAGTTTACCAGGTTTTCTACACAATACGATTCCCGCGCCCAATTGCAAGGCGAGGGCAGAAGACATGACGAAGCCACGGCTTTCAATGCCGACGATTTTAGTGATGCCCTTATCTTTGTAAAGGTCGTAAAGTTCGTCTTCTATGATACGCAAGCATTCTGGGCTTTTAAATAGAGTAGTGACGTCTCTGAAATTAACCCCTTTCTTCGGCCAATCGGGAATACATCTCAAGTTGGCAAGCAGTGTTTTGTTGTTCATTATCAATTGTTTATAAGTTTGTTGTTGTCTTGTTTGTTTCACGTGGAACATGTGTAACGTTAAACCTTTACTTTATCGTCCCATCAGTATGAGTAGCACGTTGATGTCGCTTGGGGAAACACCGGGAATACGGCTCGCCTGTGCCAACGTTTCGGGGTTAATGGCTTCCAACTTCTGTCGTCCTTCTGTGGAGATCTGGAGAATCTCTGAATAACGGAAGTGTCCACGTATTTTGATGTCTTCGAGGCGGTGCATCTTGTCGGCAATGATGCGTTCGCGTTCGATATATCCTTTATACTTGATTTTGATTTCTGCCGCTTCCACGATTTCTTCTTTGCGTGTGCCGAAAGAGTCTAGTCTGCTTTTCAGTTCGGGCAGAACTTCTGCAAGTCCCAGCAAGGTGATTTGTGGACGTGCCACAAGATCGATGATTTTGCAACCTTCGCGGAGTGGGGCAGTGCCCATACGTTCCAATGCAGAATTGATGAACTGTGGTTTGATGGATGTTTCCTTGCAGTAATCGATGATGCTTGCGATGTTTCCCTTCTTTTGCATCCACCAGTCATAGCGGTCTTTTTTTACTAAACCTACTTCGTATGCCTTTTCCGTGAGACGGGCGTCGGCATCGTCTTGACGCAGTAAGATGCGATATTCGGCTCTTGAGGTAAACATTCTATAGGGCTCATCTATGCCTTTTGTGGTGAGATCATCGATGAGTACGCCGATGTATGCTTCGTCGCGGTGCAACACAAACGGCGCACCGCCGCTACATCTGATGGCGGCATTGATGCCAGCGATGGTTCCTTGTCCGCCGGCTTCTTCGTAACCCGTGGTGCCGTTCACCTGTCCGGCAAAGAACAATCCCGGCAACACTTTTGATTCCAACGAGTGGTTGAGCTGTGTCGGGTCGAAGTAATCGTATTCGATGGCATAGCCTGGTCTATAAGCCTTGGCATCTCTAAAGGCTGGGATTTTACGAATGGCTTCCAACTGCACCTCCATAGGCATGCTCGAAGAAAAGCCATTCAAGTACATCTCATTGGTGTCTTCTCCTTCCGGCTCCAAGAAGAGCGGATGATGATCTTTGTCAGGGAAGGTGACCAATTTGGTTTCTATCGAGGGGCAATAGCGAGGCCCCGTACTTTGTATTTGTCCGTTGAAGAGGGGAGAGTCTGCCAATCCTTTCTTCAGCGTTTCGTGCACCTCTTCGTTGGTAGCACATGTCCAGCAAGGCAACTGTTCCAACTTTCGGTGCTTGCCGAAGAAGCTAAACTGATGGAAGTCGGTTTCGCCCTCCTGTATCTCCATGTCTTCGAAATGGATGCTTCGCTTGTCGAGTCTGACGGGAGTGCCCGTCTTCATGCGACCTGCACGGATGCCATGACGTGTGATGCTTTCCGTGAAATGAGGCACAGCAGGTTCTGCGCATCTGCCACCGGGATATTGATGACGGCCGATGTGCATCAGTCCGTTGAGGAAGGTGCCCGCCGTGATAACGATGCTCTTGGCTCTAAACTCCACACCCCATACCGTTTTCACACCCACAGCCTCTCCGTTTTCCACGAGCAATTCGTCTGCTTGATCCTGCCAGATGTCGAGTCCTGGTGTGTGGTCAAGTATGGTTCTCCATTCCCAGATGAACTTCCCACGGTCGCACTGCGCCCTAGGGCTCCATACGGCAGGTCCCTTCGAGCGGTTCAGCATACGGAACTGTATGGCGGTCGCATCCGTCACGATGCCCATGTGGCCTCCGAGCGCGTCAATTTCCCGAACAATTTGTCCTTTGGCGATACCTCCCACGGCAGGATTACAACTCATCTGTGCAATCTTGTTCATGTCCATAGTAATCAGGCATGTCTTTGCGCCCATGTTGGCAGCCGCCGTTGCCGCTTCGCAGCCAGCGTGGCCGCCACCTATAATAATAACATCGTAATTGAAAAGCATCGTCTTTATTTTTCGGCAAAATTAATTATTTTAATTGGATTTTCAGAGAAAAACTTTGGTTTATCACCAATTTATAGTATTTTTGCACACCTCAAAGTGGGCTTAATACCTACTTTGTGGTATCGCTCCGCCAATTCCAAGAGAGGAAGACGGCGCCCTGTTAAGTTTTGAAAATATAAATCTAACAGTTAAATATTTAAATTTCAATCATTTATGTGGTTATGTAATTCATCTATCGGTAGGAAAGTAGTGATGGCTGTAACAGGCGTTGCGCTTATCCTGTTCTTGACGTTCCACATGTCAATGAACCTTGTCGCATTCTTCTCTGGAGAGGCGTACAACATGATTTGTGGTCTTCTCGGTGCCAATTGGTATGCAGTGGCAGCTACGCTGGGCTTGGCTTTCCTCGCTGTGGTTCACATTGTCTACGCTTTCTGGCTCACCATGCAGAATCGTGCAGCGCGCGGCAACAACCGTTATGCCGTGACAGCAAAACCTGCCAAGGTGGAGTGGGCATCTCAAAACATGCTCGTGTTGGGTATCATCGTGCTACTCGGCTTGTTGCTTCACTTGTTTAATTTCTGGTTCAACATGATGTTTGCTGAGATCACACACATGACGGTGGCTCACGATCCTGCTGACGGCTTTGCTTTCATCAAGGACGTGTTTGCTAATCCTGTCTATGTGGTTCTCTACATCATTTGGATTGTAGCCATCTGGTTCCATCTCTCTCACGGTTTTTGGAGTGCCATGCAGACCTTCGGTTGGAGTGGCAAGATTTGGTTCTGCCGTTGGAAGGTCATCGGCATTGTCTATTCCACGCTCCTGATGCTCGGTTTCCTCTTCGTCGTTTTGGCGTTTGCGTTCAAGCTCGCTCCGAGCCTCTGCTGTTGCTGTGGATGCTGCTAACGATGTGCCATCAATTAATATAATGTATATAAAACTCAGAAATCATGGCTAACAAGACTATAGATTCAAGAATTCCAGAAGGCCCAGTGGCCGAGAAATGGACTAACTATAAGGCTCACCAGCGTTTGGTGAACCCCAAGAACAAACTTAAACTCGACATCATCGTCGTTGGTACAGGTCTTGCCGGCGCCAGTGCTGCTGCAAGTCTTGGCGAGATGGGCTTCAACGTGTTGAACTTCTGCATCCAGGATTCTCCACGTCGCGCTCACTCTATCGCTGCTCAGGGTGGTATCAATGCTGCCAAGAACTATCAGAACGACGGCGACTCTGTCTATCGCCTCTTCTACGACACCGTGAAGGGTGGTGACTACCGTGCCCGTGAGGCTAACGTGTATCGTTTGGCTGAGGTGTCAAACGACATCATCGACCAGTGCGTGGCTCAAGGTGTTCCTTTCGCTCGTGAATATGGCGGCATGCTCGCCAACCGTTCTTTCGGTGGTGCACAGGTGTCTCGTACGTTCTATGCTAAGGGTCAGACTGGCCAGCAGCTTTTGTTGGGTGCCTACTCAGCACTTAGCCTCCAGGTGCATACCGGCCGTGTGAAACTCTTCACCCGCTACGAGATGGAAGACCTCGTGATTATCGATGGTCGTGCTCGCGGTATCATTGCCAAGAACTTGATCACAGGCAAACTTGAGCGCTTCTCTGCCAACGCAGTGGTTATCGCTACGGGCGGATATGGCAACACCTACTTCCTTTCTACCAACGCTATGGGATGTAACTGTACAGCTGCACTCCAGTGCTACCGCAAGGGCGCTTACTTCGCTAACCCTTCCTACGTGCAGATTCACCCCACCTGTATCCCCGTTCACGGCGACAAGCAGTCTAAGCTCACGCTGATGTCTGAGTCTCTCCGTAACGACGGTCGTATCTGGGTACCTAAGAAACTCGAAGATGCCAAGGCTTTGCAGGCTGGAAAAATCAAGGGTAGCGACATTCCTGAGGAAGACCGCGACTACTACTTGGAGCGCCGCTATCCAGCATTCGGCAACTTGGTGCCTCGCGACGTGGCTTCACGTGCTGCCAAGGAGCGCTGCGACAAGGGTTATGGTGTGAACAACACTGGTCTTGCTGTGTTCCTCGACTTCTCCGAGAGCATCGAGCGCCTCGGTCTCGACGTGGTTCGTCAGCGCTATGGCAACCTCTTCGATATGTATGAGGAAATCACCGACGTGAACCCTGGCGAACTGGCAAGCGAGATCAACGGCGTGAAATACTACAACCCGATGATGATCTATCCCGCCATCCACTATACCATGGGCGGCATCTGGGTAGACTACGAACTGATGACCTCTATCACAGGTCTGTTTGCCATCGGTGAGTGTAACTTCTCCGACCACGGTGCCAACCGTTTGGGTGCATCTGCCCTCATGCAGGGTCTTGCCGACGGCTACTTCGTGTTGCCTTATACCATCCAGAACTACTTGGCAGACCAGGCCATCTGGCCACACCTCTCTACCGATATGCCTGAGTTTGCAGAGGCAGAGCAGAAGGTGCAGGCAGAAATCGACCGTCTGATGAACATCCACGGCAAGCGCTCCGTAGACTCTATCCACAAGGAGCTGGGTCACATCATGTGGGAACACGTGGGTATGGGCCGCACAGCAGAAGGACTGAAGGAAGGACTCGAACTCATCAAGAAGATTCGCAAAGAGTTCAACACCAACCTCTTCATTCCTGGTTCTAAGGAAGGTCTCAACGTGGAACTTGACAAGGCCATCCACTTGCGCGACTTCATCACCATGGGTGAGCTCATCGCCTACGATGCCCTTTCACGCAACGAGTCGTGCGGTGGTCACTTCCGTGAAGAACACCAAACACCCGAGGGTGAGGCTCAGCGCGACGACGAGAACTACTTCTACGTAGGTTGCTGGGAATATCAGGGCAGCGACGAGACTGCTCCTGAGCTCATCAAGGAACCGCTCCACTACGAGGCTATCAAGGTTCAGACACGTAACTACAAGAACTAATTATTTTAAAGGAAAATCAAGATGGAAAACAATATAAGTTTCACACTTAAGGTATGGCGTCAGAACGGTCCTAAGGCAGAGGGCCACTTTGACACATTCGAAATGAAGGACATCCCTACCGATACCTCTTTCCTGGAGATGCTCGACATCCTGAACGAGCAACTGATTGAAGAGGGCAAGGAGCCGTTCGTGTTCGACCACGATTGCCGCGAGGGTATCTGCGGTATGTGCTCGCTCTATATCAACGGTCACCCACATGGTCCTAACTCTGGTGCCACCACTTGCCAGCTCTACATGCGTAAGTTCAACGACGGCGATGTCATCACCGTTGAACCTTGGCGCTCGGCTGCATTCCCTGTCATCAAAGACTGTATGGTAGATCGCTCTGCATTCGACAAGATCATGCAGGCTGGCGGCTACGTGACGGTTCGCACGGGTCAGCCACAGGATGCCAATGCCATCCTCATCCCCAAGGAGAATGCCGACGAGGCGATGGACTGCGCCACCTGTATCGGTTGCGGTTGCTGTGTGGCAGCCTGCAAGAACGGTTCGGCTATGCTGTTCGTCAGCTCTAAGGTGAGCCAGTTGGCACTCTTGCCACAGGGCCGTCCTGAGGCTGCTAAGCGTGCCAAGGCGATGATCATGAAGATGGAAGAATTGGGCTTCGGCAACTGCACCAACACTCGCGCTTGCGAGGCAGAGTGCCCGAAGAACGAGACCATCGCCAACATCGCACGCTTGAACCGTGAATTCATCAAGGCCAAACTCGCAGATTAACTATGTGCGCATGTTTGTGCAGATAATTTAATTTCTTTTTCATAGGTGCCGCGGCCTTCGGGCTGCGGCACATTTCTTTTGTATCATGACACATATGAAACTATTCAGCGGGTGCTTCGTCGCCCTTCTCTTCTCCGCCATCGTCCTTTGCGCTTGCGACAACGACACCCACGACACGGATGTCAATCCCGCGACACGCTTTGCTGCTGGCGACACGCTGTCGGTATCGGAAGTGGAGCACATA
>CAVKQP010000013.1:0-22033 GCA_963658165.1 Clostridium sp. CAG:302
TATCGTTAGTCTTGCATGTAGAACGTGTAAGGAACATATCGCCGTTGGACATATCTTTGAATACGACGGGGCGATAGTTTTCGGGATGAATACCTTTTTTCATTTTCTTAAAAATATTGTTGTTATTAATGTATAATCACGTAACAGGCTGCAAAGTTACGAATTATATTCCGTCTATGCAAAACATTTCGTGCCTTTTTATTGCTCCCTTGCCCATAAAGTCTACAACATTATCCAACGAAACATACTGTATTTGTTCATCAAATTCGTACCTTTGCGTTTACGCCACCCATTGGAAGAGTGCTAAAAACACCATGGAAAGGGTACTTAAAAACACACGAAAAACAAAGTAATAATAAATAATATTTCATGAAACATGCGCTTTTATCGAATTATTTACCGACATTTGCAACAAGAATAAACATTCCAACGCATGAAGAAACATATGTTATGGCTGCTGATGCTCGTGTTCTGCGTCAGCTTGTCCGCCCAAAAGAAGTTCTCAATGTATGCCGTAGGCTTCTACAACCAGGAGAATTTGTTTGACACATGCCACGATGCAGGCAAGAACGACTACGACTTTACGCCCACTGGTTCCTATCGATGGAACGGCATGAAATATGCTCACAAGCTGAAGAACATGTCGCGCGCACTCGCCGACTTGGGCACCGACAAGTTGCCCAACGTGGGTTGCGCAGCCATCGGACTGGCAGAAGTGGAGAACGACAATGTGCTCCGCGACCTCGTAGCGCAAGAGCCGCTTGCCAAGCGAGGCTATAAATATGTGCACATCGAGGGTCCAGACAAGCGCGGCATCGACTGCGCACTGCTCTATAACCCTAAATTATATAAGGTGAACAGGACGAAACTCTTCCCCTATGTGCAGGCTTTGGCTAAAGATAGTGCCTACAAGACGCGTGGTTTCCTTACTGTTGACGGTGAGATGGCGGGCGAGCGACTCACCATCATTGTGTGTCACTGGCCCAGCCGCTTCAGTGGTTCGTTCTATCGGGAGCAAGGCGGAAGACAGGTGCGGGTGCTGAAAGACTCGCTCATGAAAGCCGACCCAAAGTTGAAAGTCATCGTGATGGGCGACATGAACGACGACCCCACCGACAAGAGCATGACCGAAGCACTGGGCTGCAAGGCAGACATCAATAAGGTGGGCAAGGGAGAAATGTATAACCCTTGGTATAATATCCTCACTAAAGAGGGCGTGGGAACGCTGTTCTATAATGGTTCGTGGAACCTGTTTGACCAGATTGTGATGAGCCAAAACCTGCTCAACCAAAACGGGAAGAAGGACTTCTCGACATTGAAGTTTTGGACTAACCACATCTTCCGCCGCGACTACCTGATACAGAAAGAGGGGAAATACAAGGGCGCACCGCTCCGCACCACTGCCGGAGGCGTATGGCTCGATGGTTTCTCAGACCACTTGCCCGTGGTTACCTACTTCGTTAAGGAGGAGAAAAACTAATATGGGCGAGCCGCATCTTGACGCCCTGCCGCCCATAGAGAGCCATCCCTTTGAGCCTTTCTTGCCCGAAGGCACTCGGCTACTCATGCTCGGCACGTTTCCACCCTCGCCCAAACGTTGGTGTATAGACTTCTACTACCCCAACTTTCAGAACGACATGTGGCGCATCTTCGGCATCTGCTATTACGACGACAAGGAGCATTTCATCCTACAAGAGCGCAAGCAGTTCGACTTAGACCGCATCATCACGTTTCTTCAAGCGGCACATATCGGTCTCTTCGACACCGCCGTGCGTGTGCGCCGCACCAAGAACACGGCTTCTGACAAAGACTTGGAGATCGTACAACCGACTGATGTGAAGGCAATGCTCCGCAGTTTGCCCGACTGCAAAGCGGTGGTTACCACAGGTCAACTCGCCTCCGAGGTGTTTTGTAGTCATTTTGCCATCAAGCCACCCAAGGTGGGTGAATACACCACATTCCAGTTGGACGACCGTCAGTTGCGCCTCTACCGCATGCCCAGTTCGTCGCGAGCCTATCCGATGCGCGTGGAGCGGAAGGCGGAATTCTATCGTCCACTGTTTGAATACATCAAAGACAAAGAACAATAACAACAAATAAAGCACAAGCAAATGAAGATTATAGGCGTTGCCGGTGGCACCGGCTCCGGAAAGACCACCATCGTTAAGAAAATCGTAGAGGCGCTGCCTCCCCACTGCGTAGCGGTAGTTCCACTCGACTCCTACTACAACGACACCACAGGAATGACTGAGGAAGAGCGTCACTCCATCAATTTTGACCACCCCGATGCGTTCGATTGGAAACTGCTTATCAAGCAGATCGGAGAACTGAAAGCCGGACATGCGGTGGAGCAACCTACGTATTCCTACTTGAAATGCAACCGCGAGAAGGAGACCGTACACGTAGAACCGAAGCCCGTGATTATCATTGAGGGCATCATGACGCTGCTCAACAAGAAGTTGCGCGACATGATGGACTTGAAGGTATTTGTAGATTGCGATAGCGATGAGCGCCTCATACGCAACATCCAGCGCGACACCATCGACCGCGGACGCACCGTTACGATGGTCATCGAGCGCTACCAAGAAGTGCTCAAACCCATGCACGAGCAATTCATTGAGCCGACCAAGCGCTATGCAGACATCATCTTGCCGTTGGGCGGTGTCAACGAGAAGGGCATCAGCATACTTTGCAAATATATAGAAGCGATGTCTGAAGGCCACAAAGAATAGCCTTCTACATTTGGAGAAGCATAGAGAAACGAGAAGGGATAAGCTTGGTGGCTTATCCCTTCTCGTTTTCTATCATGTCTTGAACGGCTTTCTTCAGTTGGTGTATCTTGATGAGATTGATGATTTCAACTACCCCATAGAGTATCATAGACACCCCTACTAGATAGATGGGGAACGCCACCGCCCATGCCGGACGGAAGATTGCGACCACGCCAGCCAGCAATACGAGGGACGGACACACCCAAAACATCCACGGCAAATGGCCTATGCGACGTGCCCTATCGAGCGCTACAAGTTGGCTTATAGCCCCCACGATGAGCACTACTGCCAAGATATAGACCAGCAAGTCGCGGAATGTGTCGGGCATCAACATAAGGATAAGCCCCAAAATGAGGCTTCCGATGCCCACCACAGGGAACGATGGCGCAGCCGGACGGATGATGTTGCCCGACGCATCACTCAGGGTTACGCCTTCTTCGAGTGCGTGTGGCTTGGCAAGAAAATAGCCCACACAACTGGCAATGCCCGAGCACAGGAACAACGCACCAATGGCAATGATGACCCACTTGGCTGTTTCCACCGGATAGCCCGTCAACAAGCCACCGATGGCAATGGCACACAGGGCACGAAAAAGGGAACTTTGAAATATTCGCATAGATTCTTTTTTATATTATACTTGCAAAAGTAAGAACATTATTCCGCCCGACCAATAAAAATAAGTAATTTTGCACGCAACAAGAAAAATATAGCACACGATCATGACAACATTGTATTTAGTGCGCCACGGACAGACCATCGACAACGTGCGCCAGATATTACAGGGGCAAGAACAGGGCGAACTGACTGCCGAAGGCATCAAGCAAGCCGAAGAGACACGCGACAAGATGAAAGACAAAGCCATCGATGTCTTTGTGTCGAGCGACTTGAAACGTGCCATAGACACCTGTCGCATCATTGCCGCACCGCACCATCGGGAGGTGGAAACCTCACCTTTGCTACGCGAGCGCGACTGGGGCGACTTCACGGGCAAATATATTCCCGACCTCGCCAACGCACAGTGGCCCGACAATGTAGAGAGTATAGAGCGCATGAAGTCGAGGGCACGCAACTTCATCACGTGGCTCCGAACCGCCTATCCAGACAAAGTGGTGCTCGCTGTCGGGCACGGCATCATCAACAAAGCCATACAGTCGGTATTCCTAAACAAGCCGATGAACGAAATCCCCAAAATGACAAATGCCGAGGTAAGAGTGCTCATGCTCTAACCCCGGCATACTTTTTTATGCACAGGCTCTATGCTTGTGATATAGCGAAATTATTTTACATCGAACGTAACACTGCCTCCTCGTTTTCGTAAGTGGCAGTGTTACGCATCGTAAAAGGCACATTTACGAGGGCTAGGAGGCAGTGTTACGAGCCGTAACTCTGCCTCTTAGCCAAAGAGAGCGAGGAGCCTTTGTTTATCGGCACTTTGGGTAAACATCACTTCATCGCTCTCAATCGGTTAGGAGTCATGCCTGTATGCTTCTTGAAATAGCGGGTGAAGAACGAGGCATCGGCAAAGTGATACTCCCAAGCAATCTCTTTTATGTTCTGCTGACTGCGGCGCAACTGCATCTTTAACTGCAAGACAACATAGTGGTCAATGATAGATTTGGGTGTGCGATGGCTGATTGTGCGCACCACATTGGTCAAGTATTTGGGCGTGATATGCATCATCTCGGCATACTGCCCCACGTCGCGCAATTCTTTGTAGTGCTGTTCAACGAGCATCATAAACTGATTAAAGAGTTCGCGCACGCGACGCGAACCTTTTTCTCCGGGCCTATACTGCGGGTTGCGCGACAGATATTCGTGAAAGCCCACGAAGAACGACTTGAGTTGCAAGAGCACCAGTTGGGTCACACAAGTGCATTCGGTTTGGTCGAAATAGAGGCGCAGCAGGTCGAACATGCGGTTGATGATGTTTGAAACCACGGGAGTTTCTTGCCGACAACGGTCTTCCCGAAGGGAGGAATAGACCGTCTGCTCCAGTTGCAAGCTCGCTTCACGCAACAGCGAAGCGTTGTAGTGAAGCATCTCTACCCGAAAGTTGTCGGTGGCAGATAATAGATATGCCACATCGTTGGGAAACACTGTGATGACGTCATCGGCAGACAACGTCCACTCGTCGAAGTTCACTCGGAGCACCGCCTCTCCCTCCCGACATATCAAGATGGCACCATAGTCGAGCATCACAGGTTCTGCAGTCCACTCCGAAAGCGTGGAAAAGCACAACCGTGCCTCTTGTTTAAAATCCAGTTCTTTGTCTTTCATCTATCACTCGAATGTTCTTTTTCGGATGCAAATATCGGAATAATATGTGACAAACGAGAACTTTTATTCCCTAAAAGTCCATTCCACGAGGTAAATTTGAAACCTTCTGACGGGAAAAACGCCGTAACTTTGCACTCGCAAAACATCGTTATACAAACAACATTCAAATGATTAAAAAACTCACTTACACAGGCTTGATGCTCGCATGGAGCCTGTCGCAAGCCTTCGCCCAGCAGTCGGTCGGCATGTCGATAGACCAGTTGTTCGACCGCGTGGAGCAACACAGCAAGAGCCTGCGCACGCAGAAGGCTGGTGTAGAAGCAGCCGCACTGGGCGTGGAAGCGGCGCGCTCGCAACGGTTGCCCGACCTTAAAGCACAACTATCGGTAAGTTATCTGGGCAACGTACTGATGACCGACCGCGACTTCTCTAACGTTCACGGCATGACATCGCCTCACTTCGGCAACAGTTTTTCCGTAGATGCACAACAAGTGGTGTATGCTGGTGGTGCCGTAAACGCAGGCATACGACTCGCCGAACTGGGCAAGCAACAAGCTGAAACAGGCGTAAAACTCACACGCCAGCAGGCGCGCTTCGTGGCGCTCGGGCAGTATCTCGACCTCTACAAGGTGGACAACCGCATGAAAGTCTACGAACAAAACATCAGCCTCACCCAACAACTCATCGCCGACATACGCGAAAAGCAGCAACAGGGCATGGCGCTGAAAAACGACATCACCCGTTATGAGCTGCAATTGGAGCAACTTCGACTCGGACTAACCCAACTGCACAACACGCGAAACATACTGAACTACCAACTCTGCAACACGCTCGGCATGTCGGCCAACGACGTGATTACACCCGACACCACGCTTACCGACAAGCAGTATGCACAGCAGGGCGAAGCCTATTGGCACAATCGCGCCACCCTTTCTTCGCCAGCCCTTGAGCAAAGCGCGCTACTTGTCGACATGGCAAAGGAGAAGGAACGGTTGGCACATAGCGAACTGATGCCCAAGGTGGCGGTGGTTGCCAACAATTCGTTCAATGGTCCGATCACCTTCGAACTGCCTCCCATCGACAAGAACCTGAACATCTGGTATGTGGGCGTCGGCGTGAGCTACAACCTCGGAGCCCTCTACAAGAGCAACAAACGCATCAAACAGGCTGCAGCCGAAACGCGCCAGATGCAAACGGCACAAGCTCTGCAAGTAGAACAGAAGGACAACGAGGTGCAACAGGCATACACGCAATATCTGCAAACCTACGTAGAATTGGAAACACAACGCAAGAGCGTGGAACTGGCAGCGCAAAACTACAGTGTGATGAACGCTCGCTACCTGAGTCAACTCGCCCTTGTAACCGACATGGTGGATGCCTCCAACCTGAAATTAAACGCCGAGTTGCAAGAGGTAGATGCGCGCATCAACATCGTCTATGCCTACTATCGCATGAAGTTTGTGGCAGGCGAAATCTAAACATATTATTCATATTCATGCTCAGAATGTCACGGACAACGACAACGCCAAGTGCATCTGGGCACAACAAAAAGACAAGACAATGAACAAGAAAATCATCAAGAGAATATACAACGTCGTGGTTATCCTCATCCTCGTGGGTGCCATCGCATGGACATTCAGCCATTTCATGCACGGCAAGGGGGAATATACGGACGACGCACAGGTGAACCGACACATCACGCCAGTAAACACCCGTGTGCAAGGATTTATCAAAGAGATTCGCTTCAACGACTTCCAGCATGTGAAGAAAGGCGACACGCTCGTCATCATCGAGGATGCTGAATATCGCTTACAGGTGGCTCAGGCAGAAGCCGGACTGCGCAGCTCGAAGTCGGGCTCGTCGGTTGTCTCAGCGAGCATGGGCACTACGGCAAGCAACGTACAGACTGCAAGCGCAGGCATCGAGGAGGCTCGCGTAGACATGATCAACGCTAAGCAAGACTTCGACCGCTTTGCTACCCTGATGAAAAAGGATGCTGTGACCCGCCAACAGTATGATAACGCCTACGCACGCTATCTTGGAGCCAAGGCGCGCTACGAACAAGCATCGAGCCGCAAGCAGAGTGCAGCATCGGTGAAGGAAGTGCAACAGCATCAGTTGGGCGGTTCACGCGCTGGAGAAAGTGTGGCTGAAGCACAGCTCAACTTGGCAAGACTCAACCTTTCCTATACCGTCATCGTGGCTACTTGCGATGGTGTGATGGGACGCAAGGACATCCACGAGGGACAACTCGTGCAGCCCGGACAGATGCTCGCCCGCATTGTGGACGACAACGACGTGTGGGTGGTGGCAAACTACCGCGAGACACAGATGCCATCTATCTCTGTAGGCAGCAACGTAGAGTTCACTGCCGATGCGCTACCAGGCGTGGTGTTCCACGGCAAGGTGCAGTCGCTTTCGGCTGCAGCAGGCTCTGCCTACTCAATGATACCTGTCGACAATGCCACAGGAAACTTTGTGAAGGTGGAACAACGTGTGCCCGTGCGCATCGAACTGACCAAGAACAACGACCCACAACAGGTGGTAAAGCTACGTGCCGGACTGAATGTGGAAACCCGAATAATACATTAATCCATCATGCCAGGACCTCCTATGCTACAGGGACCATTCCGAGTCCCTTCGTTCAACGGCTATGTGCCGCGCAAGATGCACCCTTGGATCTACTTGTGCTTCGCCTTTATCTTCCTGCTTTCGGGCGGTATCTATGGCGGCGCCATGAGTCAGGTGATGGGCGAATATAGCTTGATGCGCGAGGATGTGCTGATGATCGTGATGTGTAATGTGGTGGGCGTGAACATGCCCTTCCCGTTTCTCTTCCGCATGAAGTTCCGTTTTCCCAACCGCAGACTCATTCTCAACGCTGCGCTGGTGGTGGCTACGTGCAACATACTCATCCTCTACACCCAGTCGCTACCCGTGATGTGTGTGCTCGCCTACGTGGCTGGCTTCTTCAAACTGTGCGGTTGCTTCGAGTGTATGTCTACTATTCAGTTGTGGATAACGCCCAAACGCGACTTCACCATCTTCTTCCCGCTGCTCTATTGTATGGTGTTGGGCAACATGTTCTTGTCGCCTTGGATCACCGAACACCTTATTTATATATATCAAGATTGGCACATCATCAACTGGCTCATGGCTGGACTGCTATTGGTAGTGGCACTCTTGGTCTATGTCACTGAACACGACTTCATGTTCATGAAACCGCTTCCCTTCATCAGCCAAGACTGGTTGGGATGCGCGCTTTGGTCGGCACTGATGATTGAGTTTATCTGGTTTTTCAACTACGGCGAGCACTACAACTGGCTCGACAGCCCTGTGATGCGCGCAGACCTCGTGCTCTTCGTCATCACAGCATGGATTACCATCGGACGAATGCGCCACATACGCCATGCCTATATTGCTAAAGAGGCATGGCAATACAAGCGGCTCATCCCTCTACTGACGCTTTTCGCCTTCGTAGAACTGATGGGCAGCACGCCCAAAGTGCTCCAAACGGCATTCACAGGCAGCGTGTTGCACTTCGGCACGATCACCACCAATGTCTACAACTTAGTGGAATGGGGTGCTGCAGTCGGCGGTTGTTTGTTCTGTCTACTATGGATGCGTGTGCTTCACCAGAAGTATTCGCGATTGCTCACGATAGGTGTGGCTGCCATGGCAGCCTATCCCATCATGATGTATTTCATCATTAGCCCCGACACCACCCTCGAGATGCTCTATCTGCCCGTGGCGTTGCGCTCGTTTGGCAATGCCATCTTCTTCTGCACACTCACCATCTATCTGGAAGAGGTCATGCCGTTCCAACATTTCTTCATGGGACTAACCATGGCAGGACTGGTGCGCAACGGACCGATAGGTACGCTTGGGTCTGGAATATACAGTTGGGGACTGCGCCACCAAATGGCAGACAACATGGTGCGCGGATTGCCCTACGATGCCACCAATCTGCTCATGATCAGCATCAAACAGCTGTATGGCATCACGTGCATCGTCGGTATTGCGGTGCTGATCATATTCCTCTTGTGGGACGTACAGCCCGTACGCAGCACGCTCAAGAAGATGCCGGAATGGAACTTCGTGGGTAGAAAAATGAAGAAAAGCATGAAAAAGCACTAATGCCAAAGGGGTGTGTCGAGAGCGAAGAAAGGCTCTACGACACACCCCTTTTACTTTGCTTGCTCCAAAAACGGCAAGCAAGGAAAAGAAAAACTCCCGTTAGGCTATCTGCGCCCTTTGGGATTATATATTTGCAAGGGTTGTTCGCCATTCAACACACCGAGTGCATTCAAGGCGAGGGCGCCCATCTCGTCTTCGCCGGGCATCATCACCACGGGGGCGAGATAGTCTATCTGTGGACGAAGCAAGTCCATACAATAGTCGCTGAAAGCAATGCCACCCGTCACGATGATGGCATCCACCTGTCCGCGCATTGCCACATACATGGAGCCAGTATACTTCGCCACGTTGTACATCATGGCTGCAAGCACCCGTTTGTGGGGTTCGTCGCCACGCTTAGCCCGCTCCACGACATTCTTCACATTGTTGTCGCCGAGCAACGAGATGAGTCCTCCCCTGCCCGAAAGCATCTTGAGCACCTCCTTGAGGGTATACTTTCCAGAGAAGCACAACTCTGCCAACTGACCGGCAGGCACCGTTCCAGCACGCTCGGGCGAGAAAGGTCCGTCGCCGTTAAGGGCGTTGTTCACATCGATAACCTGCCCTTTGCGATGGGCACTAACGGAAATTCCGCCACCGATATGCACCACTATCACATTGACATCTTCATAGCTGCGCCCCGTTTCTTTGGCCCAACGGCGGCACACAGCACGGCTATTGAGGGCATGGAAGATGGAGCGGCGCTCTACGCCATGGATTCCTGTGAGTCGCGCTTCGGGTATCATCTCATCGACAACCACAGGGTCGGCTATATAGGCACGGCATCCGCACTCATGAGCAATGTCGTTGGCAAGGAGCGCACCGAGGTTGCTGGCATGCTCCATCTCGGCATAACGCATGTCGTGCAGGATGTGTTCGTCCACCTCATACACCCCACCCTGCGTGGGATGCAACAATCCGCCACGTCCAATCACGGCGTCGAAATGCATGGGTTGACCATCTTTGCGCAACGCATCTTCTATGAATTGGCGACGCATGGGCAACTGTTCCACCACACGGAGGAACTTGGCAAGTTGGCTCGGTTTGAAATGTTCGCCAGCCATCCATACCTGTTGTTCATTCTCATAGATGGCTATCTTGGTGGTGGTCGAACCGGGGTTGATCACCAGGATTCTCTTTTTAGTCATTCTCTCTGATTAGCTATTGTGTGTGTGTCTGCTTATTCGTCGCCCCCAAGCGACAGGCAAGCCAGTGCCAAACTATAATATTTGCATTCGCTCGAGTCCGACCGCGATGGGAGCACGACGGGGGCAGTGGTGCCCGTGAGCATACATGCCGTGCGGGCATGGGCGAAATGGGTGATGGTTTTATAGAAGGTGTTGCCGGCTTCTATATCGGGGAAGACCACCATATCGGCGTCTCCTGCCACCGTTCCTGCCACCCCCTTGATGCGCGCACTCTCTGCATCGCATGCGGTCTTCACGTCCATCGGTCCTTCAATGACCACATTGCCATAGCGACCTTCGCTTGCATTGGCTTTAAGCTGCTCGTAATCGAGCGTGACAGGAAACTTCTCGCTCACGTGCTCATTGCAGTGGAGCAAGGCGATGCGGGTTGTATTGGGTTGTATGCAACGACAGATTTCCACGCCATATCGCACGATGGCATCAAATTGGTGTAGCGTAGGACGAGGGATAACAGCCACATCAGAGCAAACGAGCAACTTGGGGTAGTCGGGTATCTCGCACACTGCCACATGACTCATCACGCTGCCCGGCAACAAAAGTCCTTCCTGCTTGTTGAGGATGGCGCGCAGAAGCACATCCGTACTGACCAATCCTTTCATCAACACATCGGCTTCTCCACGGCGCACAGCCCTCACTGCCTCGCGTGCAGCCTGTTGCGGATCGCCATCGAAGCACAAGAAACGGGCGAGTTTCTCCCGTTCGAAGCGTTCGATAACCTGCTGCGTATGCTCGTCTTCGGGGCATACCACCGCCACACAAGGCTTCTTGTCGATGAAGCGCAAGCGCTCTATCATCGCATGGAAATCATGTATCTGTTTCATCTGTCTGTTTCTTTTGGGCTGCAAAGATACGCATTAATCTCGGAAAAATATCTTTGCAAGGATAGTTTTGTGCACATTTGTCCTATTTTTGCGCAATTTCGACCATTCTTCATACTGCCCAAAAAACAATAAGGAGCGCCTTACTTCTGTAAAACGCTCCATTTCTTTCATTTGCTTAGTGATCCCGATGGGATTCAAACCCATGACCTTCAGAACCGGAATCTGACGCTCTATTCAGCTAAGCTACGGGACCAATCGCCTCTTTAGACGCATGCAAAGGTAATGCAAAAAGCAAGAATAGCAAAATTTTTCATACAAAAAGTGATGCCGCACTCCCCCTTCATCGGGTAGGGTGCGGCATCCTTGAATGGCGTAAAAAATAGGGGCGTTTAGAAGTCGAGGGTGATTCCTTTGTCGTCCACCTTCTTATATTTCTTGCCATTGACCGTTACGTTGGTTGAATTCTTGGCATCAAAGGTATGCGACTTGGCTTGCACCTTGATGTTATCAAGCATCACACCATCCGTACGATTGATAACGACGCCCTCTTGAGCGTTGTTTATCTCTACGTCACGTATCTGCACATTGCTCACAGGCATCTCTGGAAGACCATTGAAATAGGCGGCACGGCGCGCCGTACGACAAATGACGTGGTCGATGAAGATGTTGCGGAAACAGGGCGTAGTCTCGTCTACCTTGTACTTTTCCACCTTCTTGTTCTTCTCATCATCGCCATCTGCGAGTGCTTCCACTGCCGATTTGCCACCATAATAGAGGTCGAAAGTGATGGCATCTGTCTGGATATCAAACATGGAAGTGTTCTTGATATAGATGTTTTCCACCACACCACCACGTCCGCGGGCGCTCTTAAAGCGCAAGCCCACATCGGTGCCGAGGAACTGGCAGTCACTCACGGCGATGTTTTTCACGCCTCCGCTCATCTCACTACCTACGACAAAGCCTCCGTGTCCCTTAAATACGGTGCAACCATTCACGATGACATTCTCACACGGAATGCCGCGTTTGCGCCCGTCAGCATCCTTGCCGCTCTTGATGCAGATGCCGTCGTCGCCCACGTCGAAGGTCGAATTGACGATGAGGGCGTTCTTGCACGATTCGAGATCTATGCCGTCGCCGTTCTGCGCATAGGCTGGATTGCGCACCTGCACGCCTTCTACGAGCACGTTCTGACACATGAGCGGATGCACGTTCCATGCTGGAGAGTTTTGGAAAATGACGCCCTGCAGCCATACATTCTTGCATCCTACGAGACTGATCATCACGGGACGGATGAAGCGCTTAATCTTGTTCCAGTCTTCATCTGTGCTGAGATTTTGCGGCACATTCATGTTGGCAGCATTGTCTGCGGCAAGTGCATGATCATCGGGGAACCAATAGTTGGGATTCTTGAACGCTCCGCCGCGTGAGGTAATGGTCTTCCACTGACTGTCGGTCACCTTCTGTCGCTTGAGCGGACGCCAGTATTCTCCATTGCCATCGATAACGCCTTGACCGGTAATCGCCACATTGGTCAGCCCGACACCCGACACTGGCGACTGACAACGGCGCGTCTCAAGTCCTTCAAACGAGGTGTCGATGATAGGATAGAGGTCTACATCGGGCGAGAAAAGTATCACCGCACCTTTCTCGAGATGCAGATTAACATTACTCTTCAGTTGGATTGGACCTGTAAACCACACCCCCTGGGGTACCACCAATTTGCCACCGCCCAACTTCTCAAGTGCTGCAAAAGCCTTGGCAAACGCCTCAGTGCAGAGCGACGAACCGTCACCCACGGCACCAAAGTCTTTCAGATTCACTTCATGGGAAGGAAATTGCGGAGCCGTCACCCTGTCCATCTGGAACGGCAAATTCTCATAGAGCGCTCCATACTTGTCTTCATTGCTTGCACTTGCACCCATTGTCAAAAGGCATGCAAAAACGAGGCAAAAAACTTTCTTCATATTCCGAGTTGTATTAATGATATGATTAATTGATATTTTCTCCTTTTTCTATAATACGCACACACGCATCAAGTAACTGCAAAAGTATTCGTTTTTTTCTATCTACCCAAACATTCGCCACCTATTTATATTATATATAGCAAGACGAGAACTGCGATATGAAGCGCGTTACAAAAGTAATAAAAAGTTAGCAGTATACGTAGTAATATTGTCAGATTGCGAAAATATTTCCTGTTTCTTTTGCATTTTAACAATAATATATATACCTTTGCAGCACTATAACAACATAACCGCAATATCCATGAGCAAGATTATACAACCGATAAACTATAGACAACTGCTCGACACCAAACAAACTGAGCAGGGTATTAAACTGATTAAAGACTTCTTTCAACAAAATTTATCGACCGAGCTGCGCTTGCGCCGCGTGACTGCTCCCCTCTTCGTTTTGAAGGGACTGGGCATCAACGACGACCTGAATGGCGTGGAACGTGCCGTCACCTTTCCCATTAAAGACCTTGGAGACGCCAAGGCTGAAGTGGTTCACTCGCTAGCTAAGTGGAAGCGTCTGACCCTCGCAGAATACAACGTAGAGCCTGGCTATGGCATCTACACTGATATGAACGCCATCCGTGCGGACGAGGAGCTGGACAATCTTCACTCTCTTTATGTGGACCAATGGGACTGGGAAGCTGTTGTTACACGCGAGCAACGCACGCTTTCCTTCTTGAAAGACATTGTAGAACGCATCTATTCCGCCATCCGTCGCACCGAGTATTTGGTGTGCGAAACCTATGAACAGATTAAGCCGTTCCTTCCTGAGAAGATTCATTTCATACATAGCGAGGAGCTACTCAAGATGTATCCCGACAAGACACCTAAGGAACGCGAGGATGCTATCTGCCGCCAATATGGTGCCGTATTTGTTATCGGCATCGGCGGAAAGCTCTCCGACGGTAAGAAACACGATGGGCGTGCACCCGACTATGACGATTGGTCGACTATTGCAGAGAACGGATTGGCTGGCTTAAACGGCGATATCCTCATTTGGTATCCCGTGTTGGGACACTCGTTCGAACTCTCATCCATGGGCATTCGCGTAGACAAAGAGAGTCTGTTGCGCCAGCTGAAAGAAGAAGGCGAGGAAGCTCGTGAGCAGTTATACTTCCACCGTCAGTTGCTCGATGGGCATCTGCCACTGAGCATCGGTGGCGGTATCGGACAAAGCCGCCTCTGCATGGTGATGCTTCACAAGGCACATATCGGTGAAATCCAAGCTAGTATTTGGCCCGATTCCATGCGTAAGGAATGTGCAGAATTGGGTATGCCCCTCATCTAACCCATCACTAAGCAGAAGTAAAATTTAGAAGCATAAACTGTAAGGAAAGAGAGAAGGCGCGGTTTCCCTAACGAGGAGAACCGCGTTCTTACTTTTAAAAGACGTTAAAGCATCACCCGCTTATTTGGGAAATAGGAAATTAAGTCATACCTTTGCACCCGCAAATCAGCAATGGTGTGTTAGTTCAGCTGGTTAGAATGCCTGCCTGTCACGCAGGAGGTCACGGGTTCGAGTCCCGTACACACCGCCCGAAGCGCTTGTTTTCTACCGAAAGCAAGCGCTTCTTTTTATACTCGCCCTATACTAATTCCGCGTTTGATATAGGAATATTGATATTTACCCACACGTTGATGAGGTATTTATATCTAAATACATTATCTTTGCACAATCAATAAACTGCGACCTACAAAATGAGAAACCATTCATACGAAGCAATAACCAAGCACCGAATCAAGCAAGCACTTGCCACCTTATTATTATATGTGCTTTCCACGATGATTCACGCACAGACCGTCAGTCACACCACACGCTATGATGAGCAGTGGGGCATGGCACAATGGCATATCACCAAAATGCTACAAGATAGAAAGGGATTCATGTGGTTTTCCACTTGGAACGGCTTGACTCGCTTCGACGGCTATGAATATGTCACTTTCAAGACGCACGCTGGCGACGGATGTCCCGTGACAACCGACCGCATACGCGACATAGAGCTGGCTCCAAACGACAACATCTACTGCATGTTTGACGAGGTGTGGTATCTGTTTAACCGACAAACTGGTCGATTTTCACCCCTTCCCAATGCACTCAACAAGCAGCTCATCAATAAGCACACCTCCCCCAAGTCCTATAACAACCGCAAGACGCTTGACGGAGAAAATGTGAAACGACAGATGCGCGACCGCCAGGGAAACCTTTGGACGCTTACAGAGCAGGCCATCATCAAACAGACTAGCTACCACACGCCTTGCCAGTCGTTTGCCCTATTTAAACCTGCACAAGCAAGGTGCTTTATGGTAGAACGCGAAGCACACCACTATTGGGTGGCGACGAAGAACGACAAAGCACTGCGACGTTATAGTGCTGACAACCGCTTGGATGGTTATCTCACACCACAAGGCATGCTGTCAACCGCCCCAACCATGTTTTCCTCTGCCGTCTACACCATGTGTCAACTCAAGGACGGCTCCATCTTGCTGGGCTCAAAACCCGATGGCATTTTCCATCTCACACCCCAAGACCACGCACAAAGCTATCAGATCAACAAGATAACATTGGGCAGCGAAAAAGCCAACTCTGTTTACGACATCAGACAAGACCACGATGGCCGCATCTGGATAGCCACATTCCATGGCATCTTCTATATGAATCACAGTGGTGACACCCCCAAAAGCATCCAGCAGACTGCCGCATGGCGTGTGCGCTACATACATCTTTCACGTGATGGGAAAGCCATGATGGTTGCCACCACCACAGGGCTCGCCATCGCTCCTATGCCACAAAAGGGGGAAGAGTCACAGATGCGATTCACGCTGCACAGCCGTGAGCCAAACCGCGCAGAAAGTCTGAGCAATAGTGCCACGATGGATATCTGCGAGACCGACAATGGGCGCATCTTCGTAAGTACCGAAAGTGGTGGCATCAACGAGTTTTCCATCCGTCAACGTTTCGACCATTCTATCAATTTCAAGCACTACGACATGATGTCTGGATTTGATTCTGACGTAGCCTTATCGCTCACCATCGTCGGCCAAAAACTGCTTGTAGTGGGCGGCAATGTCATCTCAACGCTTGATTTGCAAAGCGGATGGTGACCAATTACGGCAAGGCTTTTTTTCATCAAGCACATCAATACAGTGATGCACACCCTACCCTCTTACCTGACGGTCGGTGGCTCTTCGGCATGCAAGACGGAGCTTTCACCATTGCATCCGCCAATCTTGACACTCGCGGCTACATACCTCCACTCGTAATCACAGGCATACAGATAGAACGCCAACGCCGAGAACTGTGTGTAGATCACCTGCAAGCGATTAGCCTCAACAAGCACCAACGCACCATAACCATCACGTTTTCCGCTCTCGACTTGCGTGCTCCCGAGGACATCAAATATGCTTTCCGATTGCATCCCGATGACGAATGGACGATTATCGGCAACACACACACCTTGACATTGCCCGACATGAAACCCGGCGACTATGTCTTGCAACTGCGTAGCACCAATGCTGATGGTACGTGGGTAGACAATATGCGCAGTCTGAATGTGCACATCACACCTCAATTCACGGAGACCATTTGGGCACAAGTCATCGGTTTCATTCTGCTACTCGCCATCATTCTCGGTAGCGTCTATGCTGTTGTTACCATTCGGCGCACACGCCGCAAACAACGTGAAACGCTCGCTGCCTACCTGGCATTACTCGACCACCACACGGCAGCAAGCCCTTCAACCCATAATGCCAATAGTTCCGAGACTGCCAACAACATCTCAACGCAACCCGTCAACGAAGAAGACGAACGACTGAAACGGCTCATCATGCAATTTGTAGAAGTCAATATCGGCAATTCGGAAACAAGTATCGAAGACATGGCAAGCGCTGTAGCCATGTCACGCTCAGGGTTGAGCCGCAAGATGAAGAAACTGACAGGACTCTCGCCAGCCGAGTTTCTGCGCGAAGCACGTATCAAGCATGCCTGCCGACTGCTCCGCGAAACCACCCGAAACGTGTCGGAAGTAGCATACGCCTGCGGCTTTTCCGACCCGAAATACTTTGGAAAGACATTCAAGCAAATGGTAGGTTCATCACCCTCCGAATATCGTGCGAATAGATAAAAGCGTCTGAGAATGGGGTGAATTTGTGGTTTTTTCTACAAATCCGCCCATTCTCTGGCATAAAAACGCCCCTTCTCTTTATTTGTTTTAGGCTAATTTTGCACCATGGAACACCACCCAGATGTTACCAAGAAACACCAAAACCTAAAATAAGTATGAAGAAAATTTTCACTTTGTGTCTGACTTGGGTCATGACACTCGCCTCCCTCTCTGCAGCAGGAGCCATCAAGGTGCACACCATCGGTGACTCTACCATGCAGACCTACGACGAGAACAGTACCAACACACGTGGTTGGGGACAGTATTTACAACAGTTTTTTCAAGGCGTAACTATCAACAACCGCGGCAAAGCAGGTGCCAGCAGCAAGAGTTTCTATCGCGAAACGGCCTTTTGGCAGAACGTGAAGACGCAGATAAATCCTGGTGACTATGTGCTCATCCAGTTCGCCCACAATGACGAAAAGAACAATGGCATGGATGGCGACGAGCTGAAAGCCTACTATGAAAAGACGGGACAGACCGAACTAGCCAATTCCACAGACTATCGCGGCACCACCCCTTCGGGTACTTACAAGGAGTATTTGCGCAAATATGTCAACGAGACACGCGCCGCAGGGTGTAATCCTGTATTGGTTTCGCCCATCTGTCGCATGTATTTCTCGGGCAATACCATCCGTCGCAATGGGCAACATGACTTGGGCGACGACTTCAAGAAGTTGACCGATGATGGCATCCTTGAGAAACAAAAGGTGGCTTCCATCGACCACACCATGGACTACGTCTATCAAATGAAGCTCGTGGCAGAAGAGATGAACGTGCCTTACATCGACCTGATGACAGCCACCAAGGAGCTCTATCTGAGCTATGGCGACGAGAAATGCCACAATGTGCTCGGTGACCAGAAAGGTAGTACACACCTCGCCACCACAGGTGCCACACTCATCGCACGCCTGTGCGCCCAACTGCTCAAGAACGCAGGCATACTGAGCGACTACATCGTACTGCCATCAGAACTCACCGTCTCGCCTACTGAAATTGATTTGGGCGAAGCCTACAAAGGACAGACACTCACCAAGGAAATCTCGCTGAGCGGTTTCTCATTGGTTCCCGCTAATGGAATGGTGACACTTTCAGCCAACAACGGCATCACCCTTTCGAGCGACAAAGAGACGTGGGCATCCACTCTTACCATAGACTACACCGACGGCACTCTCATCAAGACTTGCTACATGCAGATGGGTCTCACCCAAGCGGGCGAGCAGAAAGGCACCATCACGGTGACACAAGGTGACAACACCATTACCATTCCCGTAAAAGCTACCACCGTGAGTCTAGAGGGTGGAACCGAAGTAAAAGCCTACTGGAGACTGGAATCCAATGATGAATGCACACTTACGGGCTCCGCTACCATCGTTCCTCAGACTTTCTCAGGAATGCATGTGCAACGCTATTCCAACCCCAACGCCAACACCGTATGGCCCGAATGGACTCAATTCGAAGCAACACGTAAGACTCAACGCAACCTCATTGATGGAGAGAAATGGCCTGAAGGAGAAATCGATGAAGTGTCTACACGCTACATACAGTTTGGCATTACGGCTGCTGCAGGCACAGAACTCAAGATAGATTCTATAGGTATGTTCATCTGCGGATGCGGAGGAAACGGTATGCGCTGTAAGATTTACTACTCGACAGAAGCCGACTTTGCCAATCCCCACAACATTTTCTTCCCATCTAGCATGCCCGCCAACAACATGTTGGAAGTGAGCGCACAACCTGTCATTTCACTTCAAGAAGGACAAACTTTGCTCGTTCGCATATACCCTTGGTATAATAGTGCTGCCTCAGGAAAGACCCTCTGTCTGAGTGACGTGACCATTCACGGTAAAGCGATGGACGCCACAGGCATCAAGAACATCACTGTCCAAACCGATGATACGCACTACTACAACCTTGCTGGCATCGCTGTAGAACGTCCTTCTAAGGGTTTCTATATCAAAGGCAATCGCAAATATATCGCCAAACAATAATGTAAGAATTCTATCATTCACTAAAACATACAACGATGAAAATGATTAGACCTTTCCTATGTCTTCTCCTTGCCTTGCTGACAAGCACGGCTCTCCATGCTGACGAGCTCTCCGTTACATGGCCATTCGACAAGGCAACTGCCAACGAAACGTCTGGCACACCATCTATATCAGGCATCCTTTCGTATTCAGACGTTAAATTAGGTGGCGAGTTGGCTTATAAAGACGCATGCAAAACAAGCGACGTGACCATGTCGCGCATCCAACCGACCATCAGCAACATCGGATACAACAAAGACGACAATGCCATTATCCTCTCACTCAAGTTGAAGAAAGGACTTCGCTTCTCGCCCAAGACCTTCTCGTTCAATGCCAGTCGCTATGGTACCAACGGCGGTGCACTCGATATCGTCGCATCTTGCGGCAGTCAAAGCACAACACTTGTCACGGGCTATCGGCCCGAGAAATCCGACCAATATGACAAGAACAGCTACGACCTCACCGCTTTGGGCGAACTGTCGGAAGAACTGCAAGTGAAGATTTATGTCAAAAGTTTGGCGAACAACAAGCAGATTGGATTCTCCAATTTCACCATCACAGGAACCGTGAGTGGCACTGCAGACCAAGTGAAGACATACACACTCACAGTCAAAACGTCTGACTCCAAAGCCGGAGCCGTTGTTTCCAATCCTTCAGCAAGCAACTTAGACGAGGGGACTCCAGTGACACTCACTGCCACCGAGAACTTCGGCTACCACTTTGACCACTGGGCAGACGCAGCTGGAACATCCGTATCAACAGAAAATCCATACACGTTCGACATCCATGCCAACACAGACCTCACAGCCATCTATAACGCTAAGAAAGTCTATGCGCTCAACCTCTCTATGACCAATGGTGCACTTGACAATAGCGTCCTTGTGGAACCATCGGGAAATATAGTAGATGGAATCCATTTCTATGAGGAAGGTACGGATGTGAAACTCACCACGCAAAACAACAAAATCCTCACCTTCACCAACTGGGAAGACAATACGACAAACCCTGAACGCACCATTCGCATGGACGGAGAAAAGAATATCGTGGCCAATTTCTCTGCCTGCGACTATATCGTAGCATGGGATTTGCATGACACAAACATCAAACAAGATCGTGCTGCCGACTATGCCTCAGAAAGCGACAACGCTGGACTACTCCAGCTTCGCGATGCCAGTGGCAGTTCAAAAGGATGGCTCGGCTCGATGATGAGAGACAAGTGGAGTGCACGCGTGTGGAAGAATCTGACCGAACAAAACTATTTCGAGATTTCCTTCTCGACCAAGGGCTATAAGAATATCAAGGTTTCTGCTGCCGTTGGCGATGACTATAACGGACATTCTATCGTCAATATGCAAGCCAGCAAAAACGGCATAGACTTCACTACCATAGGCAGCTACAACCTGCCCAACCGTGGATGGGATGAACAAGAGTTCACTTTGCCCGATACATTCAATGGGCAAGACAAGGTGCAAGTGCGTTTCCTTCCCGACTTCGACTCGCCACTCACAGGCGTAACTTCAGACCTAGATGGTACTGCCGTGGCTGATATTTTCGTCACAGCCGACAAAGATGTGGCAGACGACACGCAAGCGCCCAAGTTGCTTTCGTCTATTCCATCTTCAAAAGACAACGATGTATCGGCATCGGGTGCCGTCATTCTCAATTTCGACGAGAAGATTATCGCTACCACAGGTGCCGCTACACTCGATGGTGAAAGCATCGTCCCCATCATCAGCGGAAAGACCGCAGTCTTCTCCTATAGCGGACTGAAATACAATACATCCTATACTTTCACCCTACCAGCCGGCATCATCACCGACCGCAGTGGCAATGCCTTTGAAGGTGTAACCATCAGTTTCACCACCATGGAGCGCAAGCAACCCGAACCTCGACTCTATGACGCAGTGGTAGCACAAGATGGTACGGGCGACTACAAGACCGTGCAGGAAGCGATTGATGCCGCCCCAACTGGTCGCACTCAGCCTTGGCTCATCTTTATTAAGAAAGGTATATATAAAGGACACCACGACATACCTGCCACAAAACCCTATCTGCACTTCATCGGACAAGGGCGCAATCTCGTGAGCATATCCGACAACCGTTGTAGTGGAGGCGACAATGCCTATCCTGTGAGCACGGGTGCAACCTTTACAGCCAATTCCGACAACCTCTATTTCGAAGGTATCAACTTCGTCAACTCGTGGGGTGTGGAAAAGAACGATGGTCCGCAAGCACTTGCACTATTTACTGTAGGCGACCGCATCGTGCTCAATAAAGTGGGTCTTCTCTCCTATCAAGACACTTGGCTCACCACTACCAAGCTCAACAACCGCCATTATATCAAGGACAGTTGGATAGAGGGAGCAGTCGATTTCATCTATGGACAAGGTAACGTATTCTTCGATCAAGACACGCTCAACATCGTGCGCAAGAGTGGAGGTTATATTGTAGCCCCCAACCACGCTAAGGGTACTACATGGGGATATGTATTCATGAACAACGTCATCACCGCCCCCGGCAAGCCTTCAGACACCGATGTCTGGTTGGGACGTCCGTGGCACGAATATCCCATCAC
>CAVKQP010000014.1:0-20268 GCA_963658165.1 Clostridium sp. CAG:302
AGATTTCGTCAGCCCCCTCACCCGAGAGCACCATCTTGATTCCCATGCTCTTGATGACACGTGCCAAGAGATACATAGGCGTAGAGGCACGCACGGTGGTCACGTCGTAGGTCTCTATGTAGTAGATGACATCGCGGATGGCATCGAGTCCTTCTTGTATGGTATAGTTGATTTCGTGGTGCACCGTGCCGATGTGGTCTGCCACCATACGTGCCTTAGCCAAATCGGGAGCACCCTTCAAGCCCACTGCAAAGGAGTGGAGACGAGGCCACCAAGCCTTCGTAACACCGTCTTCTTCTACTCTACGCTCAGAGAAGCGCTTAGCTACAGCACTGATAACCGATGAGTCGAGACCACCACTCAGCAGTACGCCATAGGGCACATCACTCATCAGCTGGCGCTTCACGGCATCTTCCAAGGCATCGTGAATGGCTTCCACACTAGCTGGATTGTCCTTCACGTTATCATATTCGAACCAGTCGCGCTGATAGTAACGGTGCATCTTTCCCTCACGACTCCAATAGTAGTGACCTGGCAAGAATGGTTCGAAGCGTTCGCATTGACCTTCAAGCGCCTTGAGCTCGCTCGCCACGTAGACTTTTCCGTCGGCATCATAACCAATATAAAGGGGTATCACGCCAATTGGATCGCGGGCTATGAGGAACTCATCTTTCTCTGCATCATAGAGCGCAAAAGCAAAGATGCCACTCAAATCCTCGAGAAAGTCGATGCCTTTCTCACGGTAAAGGGCAAGAATCACCTCGCAGTCGCTGCCCGTCTGAAACTGATAACGACCAGCAAAACGCTTGCGAATCTCTTGATGGTTGTAGATCTCGCCATTGACAGCGAGCACCTGCTTCTTGTCAGGACTAAAGAGCGGCTGACCGCCCGACTCTGGATCTACAATCGACAGACGTTCGTGGGCGAGAATAGCGGAGCCTCCGCAATAGATGCCACTCCAGTCTGGACCGCGGTGACGGATTTTTGCACTCATACGAAGCGCCTTCTGGCGCAGTTCAGGAGTTTGCTCCTGGATGTTGAAAATGGATACGATTCCACACATATTTCTTTCGTTTAATTGTTTAAGTCTTAGATGAAAAGTTATCGGAAGCGCTTGCGCTCCCGATAACTAAGTGTCAGAAATATACTATCAAGAAATTAGTTGTAGCATGACTCACCATGCTCATAGATGTCAAGACCTTCTTCTTCGATGCGCTTGTCAACTCGCAGACCAGCAATCTTCTTGATTCCGTAGAAGAGGATGAAGCCTGTTACGGCTGCCCAAACGTCGATGCAAACGATACCCAAGCACTGTGCGCCGAAGAAACCGAAGCCACCGCCATAGAAAGCACCGCCATCAAGTGCGAAGAGACCTGTCATGAGTGTACCGAAGATACCGCATACACCGTGTACAGAACTTGCACCTACAGGGTCGTCAATGTGAAGTTTGGTATCGATAAACTCGATGCTATATACAAGGATGATACCTGCAAGGAAACCGATAATCAAAGAACCCAGCGGAGAAACGAGGTCGCAACCTGCTGTGATGGCTACCAAACCTGCCAAGATACCGTTGAGGGTGAGTGAGAATGAAGGCTTGCCATACTTGATCCAAGAGGTGAACATCGTACCCAAACCGCCTGCTACAGCTGCAAGGTTGGTGGTAAGGAACACGTGAGAGATAGCTACACGGTTTACTTCACCAGAAGCAGCGAGCTGAGAACCAGGGTTGAATCCGAACCATCCGAACCAGAGGATGAACACACCGAGGGCTGCAGCCATAAGGTTGTGGCCAGGAATAGCGTGGCTCTTGCCGTTCTTGTCATATTTACCCAAACGGGGGCCAAGGCAGATAGCACCTACCAATGCGAGCACACCACCTACTGAGTGTACGATAGCAGAACCTGCGAAGTCATGGAAAGTAGCGCCAAATGTCTGCATCATGAAAGATGCTTCGTCAGCGTTAGCCAACCAGCCACCACCCCAAGTCCAGTGACCTTCTACAGGATAGATGATCAGAGAAATGAAGAACGAGTATACGCAATACATAGAGAACTTCGTTCTTTCTGCCATTGCACCTGATACGATGGTTGCAGAAGTAGCACAGAACACAGTCTGGAAGATCAGGAATCCTTCAGTAGGAAGTCCTGCTGGATGGGTAAAGAAAGACAAGTCGCCGAAGTTAGGCATACCAATGAAGCCCTGACCGTCACTTCCCCACATAAATCCGAATCCTACGAACCAGAACAACACCGAACCCACCATGAAGTCGACGAAGTTCTTGAAAAGAATATTGGCTGTATTCTTGCTACGTGTAAAACCAGCCTCACAAAGGGCAAAGCCCGGCTGCATGAAAAACACAAGCATTGCTGCAAGCAGCATCCATACTGTATCTACGCTAACGCCAAGGTCGGCGACGCTTTTCGCTACATCTGCCACCGACTCGGCTGCCAAAAACATTGTTGTCATAATCTTAGTCTTTTAATTGTGTTGTGTGTTTATTATCCCTCTCTCTAAGTTTTTACTTCTCTTGTTCCGCATTATAAAGTGCAATATCGCCTCTTTCTCCTGTGCGAATACGGATAGAATCCTCTATTGGGATAATGAAAATGCGGCCGTCACCGATCTCGCCGGTACGGGCAGCTCCCTGAATGGCAGTTACGGTCTTCTCGACATTCTTGTCGCGCACTACGATACTGACCAGCACACGTTCGATACTACTCGTGTCATACATCACACCACGATAGATGCGCGCCTGTCTCATCTTACCCTCTCCTCTCACATCGTAATAAGAAAACCACTCGATGTCGGCCGCCAAAAGCGCTTCCTTCACCTCTTCAAATTTGGTTTTGCGGATGATCGCTTCAATCTTTTTCATGTTTACCTCTCTTTTCTTTTTAATTGGTTAATACGAGTTTCAATAACCTTTTGCTATGTTTCGAGTGCAAAATTACAGCATTTTGTCAATACAAACAGCATATTACACACATTTTGATACAACTTTTTTACACTGCATTTCACTTTGTAAAGACGTAATAGCGGTATGTTTTCATTTTGTAACAAAATCGTATATATATTCTAACAAATTGATATTACCACTGAAAAACAATATTAAAACGCCATCATTTTTATCCATTTTCAGACAAAATGTAGTAATTTTGCAGCAGAAACAATACAAAAAGCAAACAAGAACAATAAAAGAAAGCAAATATGGCACAGACGATCAAGTTCACCAAGATGCACGGCGCCGGTAATGATTATATATATATTAATACCTTACTATATAATATACCCGACCCCACAGCAGCCTCCATTCTTTGGAGCGATCGCCACAAAGGCATCGGCAGTGACGGACTGGTGCTGATTTGCAAGCCCACAAGTATGCGCGCAGATTATCGGATGCGCATCTTCAATGCAGATGGTTCGGAAGCGATGATGTGTGGAAATGCTTCGAGATGTATCGGAAAATATCTCTACGAACGCGGACTTACACGTAGCACAAGCATCAAACTTGAAACATTGTCGGGCATCAAAACGCTTCACCTGCACCTCAGCGCAGACAAGACGACGGTAGAAAGCGTGACAGTAGATATGTTGGAGCCACAACTTGAAAACGCGCTACAATATACTCCTGAGGCTGACGACACACTCAAAGCTGCGTTTCGCTCATTCAAGGGCACTTTCGTGTCGATGGGAAATCCGCACTTTGTCACCTTCGTAGACGACATTGACGATATCGACATTGCTCGGTTCGGAAGTATTCTTGAGCACGACAGTCATTTCCCAGAACGTTGCAACATTGAGTTTGCACAAGTGCTCGCTAGTGGAGAGATCCGCACCCGCGTATGGGAAAGAGGTAGTGGCATCACCATGGCATGCGGCACTGGAGCATGCGCCACAGCAGTGGCAGCAGCCGTAACCAACCGTCGCGGACGCACAAGCGACATTCTCATGGACGGAGGAACGCTCCACATTGAATGGAATGAGGCTGACAACCACGTCTACATGACAGGTCCTGCAACCTTCGTCTTCGATGGAGAAATCAAGTTGTGACACAAAAAAAGAACTTACAACAACAATAAAAGAATAAAAAGAATATGGCATTAGTCAACGAACACTATTTGAAGCTGCAGAAGAACTATCTCTTTGCAGACATCGCGAAAAAGGTAAACGCATTCAAGATATCACATCCCAAAGCCAAAGTCATCAGTTTGGGAATTGGTGACGTAACTCGTCCTTTGGCACCTGCAGTCATTGAAGCCATGCACAAAGCGGTAGACGAGATGGCATCGAAGGAGAGTTTTCATGGTTATGGCCCAGAGCAAGGCTATCTGTGGTTGCGTGAAGCCATCGTAAAAAACGACTATTTGCCACGCGGCATACATCTTGACCCAAGTGAAATATTCGTCAACGATGGTGCCAAGAGCGACACAGGAAACATCGGCGAACTGCTTCGTTGGGACAATAGCGTAGGTGTGACCGACCCAATCTACCCCGTATATATCGACTCCAACGTGATGTGCGGTAGAGCAGGTGTACTGAAAGATGGAAAATGGAGCAACATCACCTATATGCCCTGCTTGGAAAGCAATGGTTTTGTACCCCAGATTCCAGACCACCGAGTAGATATGATCTACCTCTGCTACCCAAACAACCCCACAGGAACGGTCATTTCGAAAGAAGAATTGCGCAAGTGGGTGAACTACGCTACCAAGAATGACACCATCATTCTCTACGATGCGGCTTACGAGTCATATATTACAGACCCCGACATTCCACACTCTATCTACGAGATAAAGGGAGCACGCAAGGTGGCAATCGAGTTCCGCAGCTATTCGAAAACAGCTGGTTTCACTGGCATAAGATGCGGTTACACGGTTATCCCAAAGGAATTAACAGCCATTCCGTATGACGGAGGCGAGCGCGTAGCACTCAACCCGATGTGGGATCGACGTCAATGTACGAAGTTCAACGGAACAAGTTATATCAGCCAGCGAGCAGCCGAAGCCATCTATAGTCCTGAGGGAAAGCAACAGACACGCGAGGTTATTGACTACTATATGGGCAATGCCAAACTGATGCACGAAGCACTTACCCGATTGGGATTCCAAGTTTACGGAGGCAAAAACGCTCCTTACTTATGGGTGAAAACGCCTGCTGGCGTGGATAGTTGGAAATTCTTCGAGCAGTTGCTCTATGGAGCACAAATCGTCTGCACACCTGGTGTGGGATTTGGACCAAGCGGTGAAGGATTCGTAAGGTTCACTTCGTTCGGTGAACGAGAGGACTGCGAAGAGGCTATGCGCCGCATAGCACAATGGATGAAGAAATAAGAATCGAGAGATAATAACACACAAACACAACAAATTCCATTACTTAAAGAAAAGAAAGGGTAAAACGATGAAGAAGGATTTGAGAAGATTAGGTGTGGCAGCACTCGGAGCAGTGCTCGCTACTACCGCCACAGCACAAGACAAGGTGGAAACTACTATTGCCGCCGACGTTGTGAACCAGTACATCTGGCGTGGTCAGAGTTGTGGAGAAGTGAGCTTCCAGCCTACATTAGGCATCGGCTACAAAGGCTTGGCACTCACTGCATGGGGTAACGTTGGTCTTTCAGAACCATCGGATACCAAGGAGCTTGACCTTACGTTGAGCTATTCTACAGGCGGCTTCAATGTGGGTATTACCGACTATTGGTTCAATACACCCAATGACAAGTATTTCTGCTACGCTTCAGGTAAGACTTCACATATTTTTGAAGCCAACGTAGGTTACGACTTCGGACCAGTTGCACTGCAATGGTACACCAACTTTGCTGGTAACGACGGAACGAACAAGAGCGGAAAACGTGCTTATTCATCCTATGTAGAGGCTTCCGCACCATTCAAATTGGGCGGATGCGATTGGACAGCCACAGTAGGCGCTGTGCCTTACGCTACCACTACATATAGCAACGCCAATGGTTTTGCTGTGACCAACGTGGCACTCAAGGCTACGAAAGACATCCAGGTGACCAAGTCGTTCAGCGTTCCAGTATTCGCTAGTGTAGCTGCTAACCCCAGCACACAGAAGGCTTACCTCGTGTTCGGCTTCACACTCCAGCCTTAAGAAAAGGATGCAAAGATACTGCAGTTGTTCACCCTATAGTTTCTTACAGCATCAAAAAGACAGCCAAAAGGCTGAATAATAATGCAAAAACTATGCAAGAGAGTGAAAAAAGCAGTATCTTTGCAACCGCAACTTAGAACTTATACGATTAAGATATTTAGTTTAAACAATAAATAAAAGATTAAGAAAATGGCAAATTTGAGATTTCAGGTTGTTGAAGAGGCATTCAAGAAAAAGCCTCTTGAAGTGATTGCTCCCGTAGAGCGTCCGTCCGAATTCTTCAGCAAGTACGTGTTCAACCGTGCGAAGATGTACAAATATCTCCCCGCTGACGTTTATGAAAAGCTCGTTGACGTGATTGACAATGGTTCTAAATTGGATCGTTCTATCGCTGACGCTGTAGCAGCAGGCATCAAGCAGTGGGCTGAGGAGAATGGTGTAACCCACTACACTCACTGGTTCCAGCCGCTTACTGAAGGTACTGCAGAGAAGCACGACGCTTTCATTGAGCATGATGGCAAGGGTGGTATGATTGAGGAATTCTCTGGCAAACTGCTTGTACAGCAGGAACCTGACGCTAGCTCTTTCCCAAGTGGCGGTATCCGCAACACATTCGAAGCTCGCGGTTATTCTGCATGGGATCCCACTTCACCGGTGTTCATCATCGACGACACACTCTGTATCCCAACCATTTTCATCTCATATACAGGTGAGGCACTTGACTACAAGGCACCTTTGCTCCGCGCCCTCCACGCAGTGAACGTGGCTGCCACAGATGTATGCCACTACTTCTATCCTGAAGTAAAGAAGGTTATCTCTAACCTCGGATGGGAGCAGGAATATTTCCTCGTAGACGAAGGTTTGTATTCAGCACGCCCCGACTTGATGCTTACAGGTCGTACCTTGATGGGTCACGACTCAGCCAAGAACCAGCAGATGGACGACCACTACTTCGGTATCATCCCTGAGCGCGTTCAGGCGTTCATGAAGGACTTGGAAATCCAAGCTCTTGAATTGGGCATCCCTTGCAAGACACGCCACAACGAGGTAGCTCCTAACCAGTTTGAGTTGGCTCCTATCTTCGAAGAAACCAACTTGGCAGTAGACCACAACATGTTGCTCATGTCGCTGATGAAGCGCGTGGCACGTCGCCATGGTTTCCGTGTATTGCTCCACGAAAAGCCATTCGCTGGCATCAACGGTTCTGGTAAGCACAACAACTGGAGTCTTTCTACCGACACAGGCGTATTGCTCCATGGTCCTGGCAAGACTCCAGAAGACAACTTGCGCTTCATCGTGTTCATCGTAGAAACATTGATGGGTGTATATAAGCACAACGGACTGCTCAAGGCGAGCATCATGAGTGCTACTAACGCACATCGTTTGGGTGCCAACGAAGCACCTCCAGCCATCATCTCTTCTTTCTTGGGTCACCAGCTCACAGAAATTCTCAGCCACATTGAGAATTCAGACAAGGAAGACATCCTCAACATCGCTGGCAAGCAAGCATTGAAGCTTGACATTCCTGAGATTCCTGAGTTGCTCATCGACAACACCGACCGCAACCGTACGTCTCCATTCGCCTTCACTGGTAACCGCTTCGAGTTCCGTGCCGTAGGTTCAGAGGCCAACTGTGCTTCTGCTATGATCGTACTTAACTCTGCAGTAGCTGAAGCTCTCGTAGACTTCAAGAAGCGTGTGGACGCACTCATCGCTAAGGGTGAAGACAAGATTTCAGCAATCCTCGATGTGGTTCGTGAAGATGCTAAGTTCTGCAAGCCTGTTCATTTCGAAGGCAACGGCTACTCTGACGAATGGGTAGAAGAAGCTAAGAAGCGTGGTCTCGACTGCGAGACTTCATGTCCAAAGATCTTCGAGCGCTACCTTGATGACGCAAGCGTTAAGATGTTCGAAAGTTTGAACGTGATGACACGTAAGGAGTTGGAAGCTCGTAACGAAGTGAAATGGGAAACCTACACTAAGAAGATTCAGATTGAAGCACGTGTATTCGGCGACCTTTCAATGAACCATATCATCCCTGTCTGCACACACTATCAGAGCCAGTTGGCAAAGAACGTGCAGAGCATGTATGACATCTTCCCAAAAGAAACAGCTGCTAAGTTGACAGAGCGCAACAAGAAGATTATTGAAGAAATTGCTGAGCGCACACAAGCCATTGAGACTGGCGTGGAAGAACTCGTCAATGCCCGCAAGGTGGCAAACAAAATTGCCGACGAACACGAGAAAGCTATCGCATACCATGATACGGTAGAGCCAAAGATGGATCAGATTCGCTATCAGATAGACAAGCTCGAACTGATTGTATCTGACGAACTTTGGACACTGCCTAAGTATCGTGAGCTACTCTTCATCAGATAAAGTAAGAATAAAAGGAACAATCTATTTCTTTTATTGGTTGTTTAAGTTGCGTGGAGCGTGATTGTGAAATCGCGCTCCACTTTTTTTGTTACAATAGGTAAACACCTATAATTTCTTCTTGACAACCGCAGGATTTCCTGCTGCCATGCAGTCATCGGGGATGTCTCGTGTGACCACACTGCCTGCGGCAATGATGCAGCGGTTGCCGATGGTTACACCAGGACAAACCGTTACATTACCGCCCAACCAGGTGTCTTCACCAATAACGACGGGATAGCCAGTTTCTTTAGGTTCTCGCCGCGCTATATAATCAATGGGATGCTGAGGGGTATAGATAGAGCAATTGGGACCGATGAGCGTGCGCTTTCCTATGGTGACTCCACCGCAATCGAGCATGGTGCAGTTGTGATTCACAAACGCATCTTCACCTATATTTATCTCGCTGCCATGATCGCAATGGAAGGGCGGACAAATGGTTGCTGTTTTGGGAATCCCCGGAATCAACTCTTCTATCACCTCCCGATAGTCATCATCATAAATAGTCATGGTCTGCAACTGGGCGCATAGCTTATTAGCACGCCTCATCTTCTCATCTATCTCGGGGTCGGAGAAATAGTACATCTCACTGCTCCGCATCTTTTCAATTTCTGTCTTCATTTCCTCGTTATGTTTCGTTTGTTTCTGTTTCGTTTATTACTTTCTTACTCTTGTCATTGTCCAACACAATACAAGTGCCACGAACATCATCAGTGCTAGTAGCATAAAGCCTTGTTGAGAACCAAAGGCTGTGGCTTCCGCAAAACGAGATGCTGGGGCAGACAGCTGCTGAGAAGCAACAATAGTAGAAACAACTGCCGTGCCCATCGCACCCGCCAACTGCTGAAAACTGTTGATGAGAGCATTGCCATCGGCAGAGAGATCCTTGGGTAACTGAGAGAGACCAAAGGTAATCGCCGTGGAACATCCCAACCCCTGTCCAATGGTAAAGACCACATAAAAGCCATAGAACATCATGGTGGTGAGACTATCACCATACCACGCGAAAAGAGCAAGCGAAAGAAGCATGAAGCCATATCCAGCCACAATAGGAAGACGTGCACCCACCTTGTCGAGCAGTCTACCACTAAGCGGGGAGATGATAGCTCCCACAATGCAACCGGGAACCAATAGTCCTCCCGCCGTAAAAGCGCCCGTGTGATTAGTTATCTGCGAATAGTTGGGAATGGCATAGCCTAATGCCAAAACAGAGAATTGGGCAATGAGGATTGTAGCAAGGGCAAACATAAAATTGCGGTGTCCAAGCACTTCTACACGCAATAATGGGTTGGCTTCCTTACGCGACTGCCTCACAAACCACCCCAAAGACACTACTGCCACCAAGAGAAGTGAGATGACCATCACGCTCACCCACCCTGCCGACGATGCCTGCACCAAGGCAAGAATGAAGGTGGAATAGCCTACCACGATGAGTGCATAGTCAAAAATGTGGAAGTGAGAACGCTCTGTCGGCACCGACCGCTTGATGAGCTTGCAACCCACCACGAGCGAGAGCAACAATAAAGGCAACAGTGAGAGGAAGATGTAACGCCAACCAAACATATCAACGATGAATCCGCCCAACACTGGTCCTACGGCTGGAGCCACGGCGGTGACAAGCATGCCAATGCCCATGAATGTGCCCATCTGTTCCTTGGGAGCCTCACCCAAGATAATATTGTACATCAGTGGTAGGGCAATGCCTGTGCCCACACCCTGCACCATGCGTCCTATCATGAGAATAGAGAACGAAGGTGCTATAGAGCAAGCCAAGGTAGCAAGGATAAAGCTCAAAATGGCTATCAGGAAAAGCGTGCGCTGCGAACAGTTGCGCTTCAAATAGGACGACATCGTGATGACCAATGCCAGGATAAGCAAATAGCCTGTGGTTATCCACTGCACAGTGCTGGTGCCGATACCAAATTCATTCATAAGTGTAGGGAAGGTGACATTCATCGCTGTTTCACTCACCACGCCACAAAACGACATCACGCCGGTGGCAAAAATCTTTCCTACTAATTTAGTATTACTTGTATTCTGCATTCTAATTTATAAATTCTTGGTTTGATTTTCGACTGCAAAATTACTAACAAAAAAGCAAGCGAAAAAGATTTAGGCAGTCCTTGTTTTTTCAAAATGGTAACAGAAGTGTATCTTTTTCGGCTAATGGACAATAGGTATAAAAAGAAAAATCACTACTTTTGCAGTCATACAACAAACTTTGGTAACATGGAAACAATTGACGTAAGAACCCTTAAAGACAATTTCTTTGAGACAATAGGAAAAGAATGGATGCTCGTCACGGCGGGCAACAAGGAGAAATTCAACATGATGACAGCTTCATGGGGCTGCATCGGATGGTTGTGGAACAAACCCGTAGCCGTAATTTTCATACGTCCCGAACGCTATACACACCATCTTATAGAGCACAATGAATGCGTAACACTATCCTTCCTCGGGGATAGCGAGGAAGCACGACAGATTTACAATTTCTGCGGAGCACAGTCGGGGCGCGACTTTGACAAGGCGAAGGAAACTGGTTTGAAACTTGTGGAAACGCCTTTAGGCAATATCACCTACGAGCAGGCTCGGCTCACATTGGAATGCAAGAAGCTCTATAAGGACACCATCAAGCCTGAGAATTTTGTCGACACAACGCTGGATAAATGGTATGGTGAACATGGAGGCTACCACGATGTCTACGTGCTTGAAATTGTGAATGCGCTTGTATGAGTAGACTATAGGAGTAGAGCAAAGGCGGAAATGTATTCCTCATCAGGGGCATTTCCGCCTTTGTCGTGCTCGTGTCGCACGCTCTGCCCACACATAAAGAGCCGTCAGCAACAAATAGCTTGCTGCTGTAAACCACACGGAAGGATGCAACTCTTCTATATAAGAACCTGGTATTGACTGTATCGCATGCACATAGGTGACAAGCCAACGGAGCATCACATCGAGCACAGAAGACACAATGCTGCTAATCCATGTAAAACTTAAAGTGAGGAAAAATACAACTCCCAAAGGAACAATAAACGTGACAAGAGGAATGACAACATAGTTGGTCAACAAAAAGCAGAGCGAAAAGGTGCCAAAATGGTAAGCGACTAATGGTGCCGTGGCGAGCTGAGCTGTCACAGACATGAAGCCAAGACCGATTGCCCACCCTACACAACGATGACGTTGCAGATAGCGATCGGGCAACAACCGCACCAATAACGGATAGGAAAGCAATATCGCCAAGACAGAAATGAATGAGAGCTGAAAACTCACATCATAGAGCGTGAGCGGACTGAAAAGAAGAAGCACTAATGCAACGAAAGAAAGCACGCTCACTGAGGATAGTTGCCTATGGTCGAAAGACACCAAGGCATAGACGGTGAGCATGGAAGCTGAACGAACGACCGATGGAGATAGACCGACAAAGAATGCATAAATCCATATAGCAAACAAGGTGAAAACCGTAGCCATAAAGTGTCTACGCCATGGAAACACCAACAACAGAATGAGCGTATACACCATGCCGAAATGCAAACCTGACAATGCCAACACATGAGAAACACCCGAACGGGAGAAATCTTCACGCAAACGGGTGGAGAGTTCACTACGATCGCCAATGGTCATGGCATTGAGCAAGGCGCGAGATTCCCCAGACAAAGAGGTGGTTTCAGTACGCTTCAAAAGTTGGTCACGTATCATACGACAACGTACCATCACTTTTTCTGTCACAGAAAGCCGCTGGGTTGACAACTGGCGTAGCTGCCAACGGGAGGATGGAATATAGGTAGACGCCACGAAATCATGGCAAAGCAAATAGAGCGGATAGAAGTCGTGTCTATCTGCAGGACGATGTATACCGTAAAGACGTGATACAGCCACCAATCCGTCGCCGGCATGCAATCGACTTGCATCTGCCATTCGGGCACGCACCTTCAGTGCTCGGTCGATGTGAGCACCATTCACCTTGGTTACATATAACTCACAAATGTTTTCGCGGGGGCAATCTGCTACTATGGCTTCATAAGCAACCGGTCCATCGGGTAACGAGACCTCGGCAGTAGCAATACGAAGGGTAGTGAGCCAACCTCCCAAGCTAAAGAAGCAGACTAATAGCAGAAAACTCTGTGCCAAACGATATCGTGACAACGCACATGTCGGCAAAAGAAAGGTAAGAGTCATCGTTAGCCACATCCATGCTGGCAAGCGCAACCACAAGGCTTCGGCAACAACAATGCCCAATATGAAACTTATGGTCACGCACAATAGCGTGTAGGACGGAGTGGTCTTATGCTGCATGATAGGAATCTCAACAAGCCTTATCGTGACATAGTATGTTCTTAACGAAGCACTATCTTGCAATCATCAAGACTCTCAACCGTGGCAAGTGCTTCGTAACGAATGCCTTGCTCACGAAGGAAATCTCCTCCTTGCTGAAAGGCCTTTTCGATGATGAATCCCATAGCTTCTATCTTAGCACCTGCCTGCCGGCAAAGATCCATCACACCTTTGGAAGCATTACCATAAGCCAAAAAGTCATCGATGAAAAGTATATGATCGTCTGCTGTGAGAAAATTGTTACTGATGCACACCGTATAATCACGGTCCTTGGTAAAGGAGTGTACCACAGAGGTAAGCATATTGTCCATAGTCGTAGGCTGCTTTTTTTTGATGAACACTACAGGGAGTTGCAATAGATAACCAACCAATATGGCAGGGGCAATACCACTCGCCTCAATCGTAACAATCTTGTTGATAGGAAGGTTCCCAAATATATTGACAAACTCTTTCGCTAGTTTCATCATCAATTGGGGGTCCATTTGGTGATTGATAAAACTGTCCACCTTTAGGATTCCGCCAGGAAAGCACTTGCCATCCTGCATGATACGCTGCTTTAATAGATTCATATTGTGGGTTAATTTATGGATGCAAACAACTTGGTTAAGAAGTGTCTCAAGCAAAAGTACTTCTTTTTCGCCAACTGGGAAAGATAATAAAAGGATAATTTTGTATATTGACGTTTTTCCAGTAACTTTGCATATAAGTAAAAATGTCGCTCCTATAGTTCAATGGATAGAACGTAGGTTTCCTAAACCTTTGATCCGGGTTCGATTCCCGGTGGGAGTACAAAGTCGGGCAACATCCTTTCGCAAAGGAGCTGCCCGATTTTTATTATCCCAATTACGACAAAAGGTCTCATCCAAAGCGGATAAGACCTTTTGTCATATGATAAACTACCTAAAAGGATTAAGCCTCTGCGGCAACAAGTTTTTTGTTTCGTCTATTGTTCTTGCGTCCCATGGTGAGATAAGCCACAGGAGCCGCAATAAAGATAGAAGTCAATGTGCCGACTACTACACCGATGATCATGGCAAACGAGAAACTACGGATGCTCTCACCTCCAAGGAAGAAGATACAAAGCAACACGAGCAATGTAGTTGCCGAAGTCTTTACGGTACGAGCCAATGTTTCATTGATAGACTCATTGAAGAGGTCATCAAGTTCCTGCTTAGGATGCAACTTGAGATTCTCACGGATTCGGTCGAAGACAATCACCTTGTCGTTGATAGAATAACCTATCACGGTCAAAATAGCACCGATAAACGACTGGTCGATTTCGAGTGAGAACGGCATCCAACCCCAACAAGCAGAGAAACAGCCGATAACAATGACTGTATCTACAGTAAGGGCAACGATGGAACCTACAGAGAAAGCAATGTTGCTGAATCGTATCAAGATGTAGATAAAGATGGCAAAGAGGGCTATAATCACACTGATGATGGCACCATTAGTGATGTCTTTAGCCACTGCAGGTCCTACCTTTGTACTACTGATAATAGAACCTCCCTGACGAATGTCTGGATTCTTGAACGCTTCTACACTCTTCTGGGTGATCATGCCTGCTTGAGAAAGATGCTTGAAGAGAATGTTTTCTGCCTCATTGTCTACCGTTGGGCTATTGCTTTCAATCTTATAGTTCGTAGACACACGAATGGTCATACCATCTGTACCGAGTGCCAAAGCGCCCACGTTGCAACCTGGGAATGCGTTGGCAAGCACCTCACGGATCTGCTCTGGCTCTGTAGGCTTTTCAAACTTGATGACATAGTTACGTCCACCAGTAAAGTCGATGCTGCGACTCAAGCCGCGAACAGCAAAACTGATAGCGAAAAGAACCACAATAACGGCAGTGAAAGCAAATGTCTTCTTAGCCATTGACATGAAACGATAGGTAGGATTGCGGAAGATGCCGCGAGAGAAACCAGTATCGAACGTGATGTTAAGCCATTTGTCCTTCTTCATGCGGTTCTCGTAAACGAGACGTGTCAAGAACACTGCGGTAAAGAACGAGCAGATGATACCTATAATCAATGTGGTGGCAAAACCACGGATAGGACCTGTACCGAAGATAAGCAAGATAACACCCGTGATAATAGAAGTGAGGTTGGAGTCAAAGATGGCAGAAAAGGCGTTGCCATAACCTTCAGAAATAGCCTGTTGGATATTCTTTCCCACTTTCAGTTCCTCACGCGTGCGTTCATATATAAGTACGTTAGCATCAACCGCCATACCAAGCGTCAGCACAATACCGGCAATACCCGGCATAGTCAGTGCCGATTGGAACGACGCCATGATACCCAATGTAAAGAACAGGTTGAGAACCAAAGCTGTGTTGGCAACCATTCCAGGAATAAATCCATAGAGCATCACCATGAAGATAATCAAAAGTACAAAAGCGATTACAAACGAGGTGAGACCTTGCTGGATAGATTGAGCACCGAGTGAAGGGCCAACCACTTCTTCCTGAACGATGCGAACAGGAGCTTTCATTCGACCTGACTTCAAAGTGTTGGCAAGGTCTTTCGTGTCTTCCACGGTGAAGTTTCCACTGATAGAAGACTGACCGCCACTGATTTCACCATTCACACGTGGTGAGCTGTATACAGAGCCGTCCAATACAATAGCAATGGCACGACCTACATTAGCCTTGGTAAGAGCTGCCCATTCACGAGCGCCCTCCTGATTCATTGTCATGCTCACTTCAGGCTGGCCAGTCAGATTATTAAACTGGTCACTAGCATCTGTCACCACATCACCCTCAATAGGAGCACGACCATCACTAGTAGTCACCTTGATAGCATGAAGTTCATAAATCTTCTTGTTATTCTTGATGAGATCAGTAGGCTTAGCACTCCAAAGCAACTTGACATCTGAAGGCAATACTTGCTTGGCAATTGCCGAGTTCAACATCTTGTTAATCGCAGCAGTATCGCGAATGCTTGCCATTCCGACCATGCTCAGTTGCTGGTTCATGGTCTGAAGCACAGCAAGCAACGGATGCTGTTTCTTGGCCAAAGCCTCTTCGTTAGCAATGTTCTTCTTGTTTTCAGCCTTCTTTATTTGGAATTTTGCCTTTGCCGGTGTTGCTACCGCTGCACTATCTTTTTCCACAGTTGCAGTGTCAGCAGCCTCTTCTTCATCGCCATTGGCAAGACGCTGGTCAAGCTGAACGAGATAAGGAACGATTTCGTCAGAGCTATAAGTCTCCCAAAATTCAAGGTTTGCACTTCCTTGCAAGAGCTTACGCATACGCTCAGGCTCACGAACACCAGGCATTTCAACCATGATACGGCCTTCTTGTCCCTCCAACATCTGAATGTTGGGCTGAACTACGCCGAATTTGTCAATACGTTTCGTGATTACGTTCTTCGCATCAGCCACGTTGTCCGACACTTTCTTGCGAAGCACTTTTTCCACTTCAGCGTCTGTGCTAGTGGTCTTCACCTCATCCTTCAACTCTTGTGTAGCGAAGATTTCTGCGAGGTTGTGACCTGGCGCAGCCTGATGATAGCATTTAACGAAAATCGAAATGAAGTCGCCTTGAGTCTTTTCCTCCTCAGCACGAGCCATGGCCATTGCACGCACAAAACCAGGATCAGTTTTGTGACCAGCCAAATTCTCTACGAGATTCGGAACAGAAACTTCAAGAATAACGTTCATACCGCCCTTCAGGTCAAGGCCGAGACCAATCTGAGTTTCAAGACACTTCTGGTAAGAATAAATTCCCAAATACTTCACAGAGTCCTTATAGTCCTGCTGCGCAATGGGATCTTTAATCTTCGCAGCCTGTCCGTCATAGTAGCTTGTAGCTACAGAAAACGACAGATAGAAGATGCTTGCAAGCGTCAACAAGACGGCTGTTACAAGTACAATTCCTTTGTTTTGCATTTCTTTGTTATGTTATTAATTATTTGTTTCGTAAGTAAAACACTGCTAATAGTCTGCAAAGATAGTTATTTTTTCACGTTTCTAAAAATTTATACCGCTTTATTATCCCAAAATCAGCGTTTTCGCTGCTTTTGCAACCAGCAATAGATGGGATAGTGGTCTGAGCTTTTGATTTTGCTATCGACCTTGCACGCATATGGTTTCCAGTCATCTGAACACATAATGTTGTCAATACGCACATAGAATCCACTTTGATGATAGGAGATGCCTGGACCAAAAGCTGTAGCCACATAACAATCGTTCAGTTTATCGGCAATCACCTGACGGGTATAGCTAATAGGGGTATCATTGAAATCGCCACAAATAATAATACTTTCTCCCTGATGTTTAGCCACATAACGCGCCACCGCTTCGGCTTCTGGAGCACGGCGACGACTGGTTTCGGCAAGCTTACTAATGAGCAGTTTGGACTCCGTTTTCATCTGTCTTCCATCCATTTCGCCCTTTACCATTTCCTTGAAATTCTCCTTTTCATCATGTGTCAATCCATTGCTTTCAAAGTGATTGTTGATGACCAAAACCGTGTCGCGTCCCATCTTGATTTTATAGGCCACACTCAAATTGGTCTTCGATTCGTAAGGAATGCGTTCCTTCTCCACAATGGGATATTTGGAAAACAGCGTCAGACAATCAGCATCTAAAATGCGTGTCGTGTCACGATAGGCATAAATCGGCGCAAGCACACTGTCTGCATAATGCTCTTGGTCGCCCCATAGGCCAGCCTCTTGCAGACAAACAATGTCTGCACCACTCTCTGCGATATAATCCATCATTGGATTAGAGTCTGGTTGTACTCCCTCCAACGGATTGAATCCAAGCACGTTATACGACATAAATTTGATAGCATCATCGGGTGCTTTGTGAGGAATATTGATAGGAAAATATGTACGGATAGGAACACAACACGACAAAAAACCTGCTATGGGAATCCATACATATCTTAATCCACATAGCAACCAAAAGACAAAAAAGCCGAAATTGAGAAATAGCAAGATTGGGAAAGCCAATCCTGCTTGTGCCAATATGGCGTGGTTCACAGGATTTATATAACTGGAAAAACCTGTCAGCAACATGATGGTGGCAGTAGCCACATTGGCACCTGCCACCATACTTATCGTGAAATTCTTTAAACCTTTGAACATTTCACCTCATGAAATTACATTTATTTGCTTGCATCAAAGAGTTTCTGTTTCTCCTCGGGAGTCAAACTGTCATAGCCACTTTTTCGTATCTTATCTAAGATGCGGTCTATTTCCTTTTGTTTGTCAGCCTCCCGCTGCTGGTTCCAATCATCTTTGTGTTCTTTTTCATGGTAATTTTCATTGCGGTGAAATGTAAAATGACTATGGTTGCGCTTATTGAAAAAGTCCTTAAACCGATTGGTAGCACTACGCCGAAACATCCAGTCGTCTCTTCTTTCCACTTGCGGATGGGTGCGCCAATAGCGAATGAGCATAAAACCAAAGAGCATGCCGCCCAAATGAGCGAAGTGTGCCACTCCGTCATTTGATGTAGACATGGCCGAAAACAATTCTACTGCCACATAAAATAGAACAAACCACTTCGCTTTTATCGGGAATGGTATGGGGATTATAAAGATTCTCTCTTCAGGATAAAGCATTCCGAAAGCCAACAAAATGGCATAGATGGCTCCAGAAGCACCCACAGTGGTCCATGTGTTAAGAAACTGCCCCATCGGCACAAGAAAACCATCAGCAGTATGCACCGTATTGTATGCAGACAACCCGTCCATTGCATAATGCACAAACTGCACACCTTCTTGCAGTAAACCAGCGCCCACACCACACACGATGTAGTAGAAAAGGAATTTCTTGCCACCCCATGTGTTTTCCACTACACAACCGAACATCCACAATGCAAACATATTGAAGAATAGATGAGACCATCCTCCATGCATAAACATATAAGTAAACAACTGATAAATGCGGAAATCAGGAGCCAAAAAGAAATGGAGACCTAACAATGAGTTAAGGTCTATTCCTCTTGAACTCAGCACATAATAAGCCAAGAAAGCCAGTACGTTGATGATCAAGAGGTTCTTTGTTATCGTGGGTAAACTGCGCATATCTATATTTTCCTATCTTTTATATTATGACCGCAAAATTACGAAAAAATCCACTCATAGCGCATAAAAAGCCGCATGGTGGCTCTTTTTTTCATTAAATTCATCACTTTTTTTTATTTTTTGTTTGATTTGTAAAACTATTCTTCTATATTTGCGGTGAAAATGCGGAAACGACTATTATTCATCAAATTATAAATTCAAAATTATGAACAAGACAGAATTAATCGACAAGATTGCAGCCGCTGCTGGTTTGAGCAAGGCTGACTCCAAGAAAGCCCTTGAAGCTACAACCGCAGCAATCTCTGAAGCACTCGTTGCTGGCGACAAGATTCAGCTCATCGGCTTCGGCACATTCAGCACCAACGAGCGTCCTGCACGCGAGGGTATCAACCCACGCACCAAGGAGAAGATTACTATTGCTGCCAAGAAATGCGTGAAGTTCAAGGCTGGCGCAGAACTTGATGAAGCTGTAAACAAGTAATTTCTTAAATATTCTTGATAGAATAAAAGGAAAGGAAGTGTCTTGCGCATTTCCTTTTTTTTGTATAAATCCTTATTATCAAGTCGCTTCAAAAAAAAGAAGTGCATCCCAATGGATGCACTTCTTTATCCGTTTTATATGAAAATCTAATTTATCAGGGCTGCTTACCAATGTAAGCAAGGATACCACCATCTACGTAGAGCACATGGCCGTTAACGAAGTCGGAAGCATCGGAAGCCAAGAACACTGCAGGACCCATCAAATCTTCAGGAGTACCCCAACGGGCTGCTGGAGTCTTGGAGATGATAAACTTGTCGAATGGGTGGCGACTTCCATCGGGCTGAATCTCACGAAGAGGAGCAGTCTGTGGTGTTGCGATATAGCCAGGGCCAATGCCATTACACTGGATATTGTGCTCGCCAAACTCAGAGCAAATGTTGCGTGTAAGCATCTTCAAGCCACCCTTAGCTGCAGCATAGGCAGAAACAGTTTCACGGCCCAGTTCGCTCATCATAGAACAAACGTTGATAATCTTTCCATGGCCTTTCTTAATCATGCCAGGAATAACGGCTTTCGACACGATGAATGGTGCATTGAGGTCGATGTCTACCACCTGACGGAAGTCTTCCACAGTCATCTCTGTCATCGGAATGCGCTTGATAATACCTGCGTTGTTCACGAGAATATCAATCACGCCCAATTCCTTCTCGATGTCGGCAACCATGGCTTTCACCTCGTCTTCCTTGGTCACGTCTGCGATATAACCTTTTGCCTCGATACCTTTTGCCTTATAGTCGGCAAGAGCCTGATCGAGATGGTGTTGAGAACGGCAGTTGAACGCGATTTTTGCGCCTGCCTTTGCATAAGCCTCAGCAATAGCAAAGCCAATGCC
>CAVKQP010000015.1:0-19385 GCA_963658165.1 Clostridium sp. CAG:302
AACTATAAAGGTACAAAATTTTGGCGAGACTACCAACTTTTTCTCTTACTATTTTGCATCATTCTTATCCCGAACTGGGGTATTAGATAGCCAAAACACCAAGCAAGGACAAATAACGGCAGGCGAAAGGAAAATACTTAGAGGGTATCAGAAACTCATGAAAGAAACAGCCCGAAGTGCCGCAAACAAAGGATTCACACTCAAACGTGTAAAGTTAGAGAACTATGTTCCATGATTTTCACTATACATAGAAACAGAAAAGGCGATTGTAACCAAAATGTTGCAATCGCCTTTTCCTTTTACCAAACATGCGTTAAAGGTCGGGATAGTCTATGTAGCCCTTGGTAAACATATCATAGCTCAGGGCTTCAAGTTCCTTGAGCGTCATGTGCTCTACGGAGTGCTCAATACTACGAACAAGAGCTTGACGACGATACTCATCGTTGCCACTCAAGTCGGAAGAGCCGAAACCATAGTCGCTCGCCTTTATCTCGCGTTCTTTCTTTGACATGAAATGAGGACGTTAGGCAAGGAGTTTCTTCACGATAGCAGAAATGACTTTGCCGTCAGCTCTGCCTGCCAACTGCTTGCTGGCAATGCCCATCACCTTACCCATATCTTTCATACTCGAAGCGCCAGTTTGTTCCACAATGGCCTTCACTGCTGCCTTTATCTCTTCTTCGCTGAGTGGTTTGGGTAGATACTCCTCTATCACCTTGACCTGAGCCAATTCCTCGGCAGCAAGGTCCTCGCGGTTCTGCTGTTGATAGGTAGCAGCAGACTCGTTGCCTTGCTTGGCGAGCTTCTGCAAAATCTTCAAGGCGTCGGCATCCTCAAGGGTGTCGTTGGCACCAGGTGCTGTCTTAGCTTCGAGAAATACTTTCTTGATGTTGCGCAAAGTTTCCAATCTCACTTTGTCGCGGGCTTTCATAGCCTCTTTAATGTCATTGTTTACTTGATCATAAAGTGCCATAACTATTGTGTGTTTAGTATATTATTCAAACATGATGGTTCCGCCCTGTACGGGTTCACTAGGCTTTTTCTCTTCTTCTACCTTGGCTGCGCCTTGACTCTGACGGCGTATATCGTCAAGCATCTGACGGGTACGCTTGTAGGTAGGGGTATTTTCCACAGCGAGAATCACGTCTTCGTTGTCAAGATCTTCCTGACGGAACAGGAAGATGTGAGGACGACGTTTGTAATTAGTCTTAGTGTCTTGCGAGCCATAGAAATGGTTGCGACGGTCTTGACGCTCAGCTGCTTTCTCTTCTTCCTCAGCGAGGCGTGTGGCTTCTTCCTGTGTGTGTTTTTTCAAGTGGCCGTTCATGCCATCCACATTGTCCATACCGAAACCTGTGGCAAGGATGGTCACTTTCACGCGCTTGTCCAGTTCGGGATCAAGAGCAAGTCCCCACTTGATTTCAAAGTCTTCGCCAAACTTCGCCATGAAGTCGTTCACATCGTTCATCTCTTCCATCATCAACCCGGCATTCTCTTTCTTTTCGCTGCAGAACGAGATGCTGAGCAATATCTTCTTAGAGTTGAACACGTCGTTATCGTTGAGCAATGGAGAGTTCAAAGCGTCTTCTATGGCTTTCTTCACACGTCCATCACCCTCGCCATATCCCGTACTCATGATGGCGACACCGCCATCCTTAAGCACCGTCTTCACGTCGTTGAAGTCGAGATTGATGAGTCCGTGCACGGTGATAATCTCCGCAATGCTCTTGGCAGCCACGCTAAGCGTGTCGTCGGCCTTGGCAAAAGCATCAAGCACCGTGAGTTCAGGGTATATCTCGCGCAAACGTTCGTTGTTGATAACCAACAGGGCATCTACGTGTTTTGCCATCTCTTCCACACCATCAAGAGCTTGATCAATCTTCTTGGGACCCTCGAAACGGAATGGAATGGTCACAATGCCGACCGTGAGAATGCCAAGTTCCTTGGACACGCGGGCTATGACAGGGGCTGCACCTGTACCTGTTCCACCACCCATACCGGCAGTGATAAACGCCATCTTAGTGCCATCGTTGAGCATGCGACGCACGTCTTCGATACTCTCTTCGGCAGCTTGGCGCGCCTTGGCAGGACGGTTTCCTGCTCCCAAGCCCTCTTTACCCAACTGGAGATGAATGGGCACAGGGGAATCGTTCAATGCTTGGTTGTCGGTATTACACAGCACAAAGCTCACGTCATGGATACCTTCGCGATACATATGGTTGACGGCATTGCCTCCTCCGCCGCCCACACCAATCACCTTAATGATGCTGTTGCCTTTCTCGGGTTCACCGAAATCGACTATATTGTTTTCTCTGTTTCCGTTTGGCATAATCTTCTTTTTTAATCCGTTGTCTAATCTTCTGTTAATCCTCAGGCTCGGTCATTTTACTGAAGAAGTCCTTCACTCCACGCATAAGTTTGTGTGACAGACTGTTTTTCTTCTTCTCTTCTCGACGCAAACGCTCCTCTTCTGCTTCAGCTTCCTGGCGTAGGCGCTCCTCTTCTGCCTCTGCTTCTTTCTTGCGGCGTTCCTCTTCGAGTGCTTTCTTCTCTGCCTCGGTAAGTACTACACCCGTGCCTGTTATCTCTCCAGGCTTGCGAGGCTTTTGGTGGTTCTCTACTGTAGAACCTGTGGTTGTGCCCACTTGTTCGTCAAAGAGTCCGAGTGTGGTGTCTATCTCAGGTCCCGCACAATTCATGTCGCCCTTAGCCAACAGTCCAAGCACCGTGTTCATCGTTCCGTTCTTGGCATTGATTGTTGCATCTGTGGAGTCTACAGTTGGTATGATAAACTTGGCAATGCGTATCTTGTCTACGTGTGTATGATTGCGGAACGCACTTTCTATATTCTTCATGTTGGAACCTCCACCCGTCAAGATGATGCCGCCCAACAACTTGTCGGCATATTCTGAGGGCACCTGGAACCATGCATTTTCAACGATCTCCTCCACACGCGCCTCAACAATCTCCATAAAACGACGTGCATCCACCTCGCGGTCTTTGTCTATTGGCAGACGAAGTGTTTCGTCTACGTTTTCCCCGTCCGTATAGGCACTGGCATATTTGAGTTTCATCTTCTCTGCCTCGTTGTCTTCCATCTGCAGCGACGAGATGTCGCGCGTAATATTGGCACCGCCAAGTGGAATGACTGCGAGATGTCGAAGAATGTTCTTGTAGTAAACAGAAACGGTAGTCGTATCGGCACCCAAATCAATAAGTACGCAGCCGCTACGCTTCTCAGACTCGCTCAACACGCTATCGGCAAGAGCCAAAGGTGCCAAATACATCTCGGCAATGGCAATGCCTGCGTTGTCAAAGCACTTGTTGAGATTGCGATAAAAAGTCTTGCGCCACAAGATATTGAGGAAGTTGCCTTCCAAGCGTGTGGCAGGGATGCCTATCGGATCTATCTGCAGTTGGGCATCAACTTTGTATTCCTGGGTAACGGCATCAAGGATTTCCTGATCAGGATAAGACATGCTGCGATTGCCATCCATCAGTCCGTCAATCATATCCTTGGTAATCACCGTATCGGCCGCCAAGTCTTTGACGATTACATTCTTGACACTTCGTATGGACTGTCTGCCCACGCCTACATAGACATGAGCGATGTTGGTCTTGAGTAAAGTCTTTAGTTTAGTCACGATGTTGGTCAAACATTGACACGTTCTGTCAATGTTATAGACAACACCATTGCGGATGCATTGGGTAGAGTCTTCCTTGACCACAGCCAAGATTTTGATGCTGCCGTCGAGATTCTTCCTGCCTGCTATACCTGTAATCTTGGATGATCCCAGTTCAATAGCTACAATAAATTCTGCCATATACGTATATTATTATTTCCGGTTTCTAATTCTTATGTTGTTTCTGTTCCTTGTCTTTCTTTGTTTCTTGCTTCTTTTCTTTCTTTGCCACCGAAGTTTTCTCCTGTGTTTCGCCACTCGGCTTCTTTTCACCCGCATTTGATGGCTCTACAGGTTGGATAGTTTCGGGTTTCTCCGCAGTCGTTCCTTCCGTTTCCTCGTGTGTCATTGGCATAGCGGCAATGCTATGTTCTGACTTCTTCTTGCAAATAATCTGGTTGTTAAACTCAAGGTCTATATAGGAATACTTGTTCCACCCGGCTTGAGACAAGCCGTATTTATAGAATTTCTCCAAACGCGTCATCTGACGAACCACGTAGTCTTCAATCTGCTTCTGGCGCTCCACACGATGGCGATGATACGGCAGATAGCCAATGTTGACCACATGATCACCTATTCGCGGCACAAGTTCGATGCTCTGGTCTGGCAAGACATTAATCTGTTCTATCATATTGCGCCATAGGTCGTTGGTCATCAATGCCTGAGCGAGGAATGCGACAGAATTGGTAGCAAAGCTCTTGCTGATATTTCCCGTGGCGATGATTAAGTCTGACGTATACTTAGAATTGGGCATAATGCCGCCCGTTTCGTCAAGGTAGTAATCGCCACCATCGGCACTCTTGATACGCACAATGGGCATGCGCTGCGTCACAACGATGTTGACATGACCGTCTATCGTCTTGTAGCATTCCGCCGTCTTCACGAAGGGGCTCACTTTCAGCAAGTCTTCAATCTGGCGAGGATCTACGGAAGACATCTTGCACGCCAATGGATACAAATCCTTGCGCTGCAAGATCTTCTTGATTTCATCACTGCTCAAGAAACCATTTGTATTGCCGTCGCTAATGTCTATCGCAACCTTGGTGCATACGGAAGAACTTGCCTCAGCCTTGTTGAATGAGGTCATTGCCACTGCCACATAGATGCCTAACACCACATCGAGCGCGACAATAATAGTTTTCTTCCAATTCACATGCATATCAATAACTGTTGCCTTACTTTGTTTTTATTTTCTCTTTCAATATTTCCTCTATTTGGGGCACATAGTTGTCCAAGTCGCCTGCTCCCAGCACCACCAACACATCAAAGTCGCGCTCCTTTACTAGAGAGAGTACATCTTCCTTATGTATCATCTGCTTGGTGACACCCGACTTCAGATTGTCGTAAATGAGTTGGGAGGTAACACCAGGGATGGGTTGTTCACGGGCTGGATAGATGTCGCAGAGTATCACTTCATCGAGCTGACTCAAAGCCTCAGCAAACTCCTTGTAGAAATCGCGGGTGCGAGTATAGAGGTGCGGTTGGAAGATGGCAGTTATCTTGCGCGTCTTGTAAAGTTCGCGCAAACTCTTTGCGCTTTGGTAAATCTCTTTGGGATGATGAGCATAATCGCTCAAGAACACCAAGTCGTTGGTCTTGATCTTAAAGTCAAAACGACGATCTACGCCACCATAAGTAGCCATTCCTCTCTTGATTTCCTCTGCCGTGCAACCATTCATTTGAGCCATAGCCATGGCAGCCACAGCATTCTCTATGTTGATGGGAATGGGTTGGCCGAGATTGATATCCTTGATATCGCCTACTGGTGAGATGAAATCGAACATGATTTCTCCATTGTCGATTCTCACGTTTTCTGCGTGGAAATCACCTTTGTCACGGCTGTATTCATACACCTTTACGCCAGGTTGTACATTGGCTTTCATTTCCAAATCGGTATGGATGATAAGTGCTCCACCTGGTTGTATAAGTGTGGTATAATGACGAAAACTTTCAAGATAGGCTTCCTTCGTTCCATAGATATCCAAATGGTCGGGATCGGTTGCTGTGATGACACTCATCCAAGGGCGAAGCCAATGGAACGAACGGTCAAATTCGTCAGCCTCTATGACCACGTAATCGCTATGATCCGAAAGAATGTAGTTAGTACCATAGTTCTTGGAGATGCCGCCAAGAAATGCATTACAATCCACATGGCTTTGGTGCATGATATGTGCACACATGGTTGACGTGGTGGTCTTCCCGTGCGTTCCAGCCACACAAAGTCCCTTATGGGTTCGTGTCAGAGTTCCCAACACTTGTGCACGTTTCTCTATCTCAAAGCCGTTTTCACGGAAATAGACAAGTTCTTGGTGTTCTGCTGGTATTGCTGGCGTATAAATCACAAGGCATTGTGCCTTGTCGCGACATTCAGCAGGAATCAAATCTACGCTTTCTTCATAATGGATGTGAGCGCCTTCGTTCTCCAATTCATGCGTAAGTCCTGAAGGAGTCTTGTCATATCCTGCGACAAAGACACCCTTATGGAGGAAATAGCGGGCAATGGCACTCATGCCAATACCACCTGCTCCAACAAAATAAACGGCTTTAATATCCTTAAGTTCCATTTTATTCCCCTTTTGTAGCGAGCTTTATCACCTCATCGGCAATGACGTCTGCCGAATGTGACAAGCCCAATTTTTTTACATTTTCGCTCAGCGTCTTGAGCTTTTCTTCATTCATCACGGTTTCTACAGCTGTCTTTAATAGGACACTCGGAGCTTCGACATCTTTCACATAAAGCGCCGCATCCTTATTGACCAAAGCCAAAGCGTTCTTCGTCTGATGGTCTTCTGCCACATTGGGTGACGGAACCAAGATAACAGGTTTGCCGATTAAGCAGAACTCTGATATCGAACTAGCCCCCGCACGACTGATTACCAAATCGGCGGCCTTATAGGCTGCGCCCATATCGCTGATAAAGTCCATGACCTTCAACATAGGAAGTTCTTTGTGCTTACTCAGCTGTTCCATGATGGTGGCATTGTAATACTTGCCTGTTTGCCAAATGAACTGCACACCAGAAGACTCCACCAAGTCGAGATGTTGCATCACGCTTTCGTTGACCGTGCGTGCGCCCAAACTTCCGCCCACGAGCAAGATGGTCTTCTTCTCTGGGTCTAAGCCGAACGATTTGACTGCCTCTTCGTGACTAATCTTCGTTTCGAGCAATGCCTGACGGACAGGATTTCCCGTCTTGATGATCTTGTCTGCTGGGAAAAATCTTTCCATGCCATCATAAGCAACACATATCTTTGCTGCCTTCTTTGCCAAGAGTTTATTGGTTACACCCGCATAGGAATTCTGTTCTTGTATCAGACAAGGTATACCCATGGCAGCACATTGGTTCAATGTAGGTCCACTTGCATATCCACCAACACCTACTGCAGCCATTGGCTTAAAGTCGCATATGATTTGTTTAGCCATACGCTGGCTTTTCCAAATCTTGAATAATACGGAGATGTTCTTCAACAAATGTTTTCGGTCAAACCCGCAAATCGGCAAGCCTTTGATTTCATATCCAGCCGCTGGCACGCGCTGCATTTCCATGCGTCCGAGCGCTCCGACAAACAATATCTTGGCATCAGGAAGTTTAGCCTTGATAGCATTGGCTATAGACACGGCGGGGAAGATGTGTCCACCCGTGCCGCCTCCACTGATGATGATTCTTATATCCTTGTCCATATTCGTTGTTAATTATTTCGCAAAAGTAGCAAAAAAAATACTCTTTCTATTATCTTACGACACTTTTTTATCTTTTATCCCACACTCTTTATGCCACGGCAAGCGCTTCTTTTGTCGGATTGTCACTAGGCATAGTCCTTTTCTTTGCCGTGCGACTGACGCTCAAGATTACACCCACATATATGCAATTGATAATCGTGGAGGTTCCACCCTTGCTTATCAAGGGGAGTGGCTGTCCTGTCACAGGAGCAAGTCCTACAGCTACCAACATATTGAAAAGCGCTTGAACGACAAGCAGTATCGCCAATCCCATAGCCAACAACGCTGGGAAATTGTTTTCACACCGATTGGCAATACGCCCTGTGCGGAAAAGCAATATAATGTATAGCATCGCCACAGCAATGGCACCCTCGATGCCCGTCTCTTCAATCACTATTGCATAGATGAAATCGGAAAACGCCTGCGAGAGGAAATCACGTTCCACGGAATTGCCAGGTCCTTTACCGACAATGTTTGACGAGGCAATGGCAATATTGGCATGACCCACCTGAGCATCTTTGTCAAGGTCGAACTTCTCTGGGGGCACCTCTGAATTGTCGAAGAACTTGAGAATTCGAGTCTTCCACGTTGAAGCTCGGTGCAGCACTTTGCCCACAACGCCCTTGTCTTGGGATTTCTCTACCACTTGTGCAGTCGTTTCCACTCCGACACCATCCTTTGTCATTTGTTGCCGGTCATCATTACCGGCAATCATCACAAACGACAGGGCAAAAACACCAATAAGTGCTAACACTCCCAATATCTTTCCCAGTTGTTGCCATGGTATACGACCAATGAACATCATGATAAAGATGACGGCGAATATAAGCATCGCCGTAGAGAGGTTCTCTGTAACAATGGGGGCTACCATCACAAAGAACGTAATCAAGATGTAGTGACAAGCCTTCTTGTCCGCCCCCTTGTCCGTTTGCATCGCGCTGAGAATTTGCGCTGTAGCAAGGACCAGTGCGCCCTTCGCAATCTCTGAAGGTTGAAACTGTATGCCAAGGATAGACATCCAACGTGCTCCACCATTGATAGACTGCCCGACGAAATGGACACAAATGAGCAAGAAGAATGCCACTATCAGAATAAAGGGTGTGATAATCTTGAAATACCTGCACTGAATGTTTAGGACAACAACCATAAAGAATATGCCCACGGCAAGGATTGCCGCGTGCTTAATAATCGGAGCCAAATAACTGCCGCCCTTGTAGGTGAGCGACGAGGATGCACTAAACACCTCGACAATACTAATCATGCAGAGGAAAAAGAAAACCATCCAAATGACCTTGTCTCCTTTGAAGATATTCCCTAATGTTCTGTCTATCGCCATTTCCAAAGATTTGTTTTAAAGTTCTCTCACACAGGCCTTAAACTGTTCGCCACGATCTTCCATATTCTTGAACAAGTCGAAGCTTGCACAACACGGACTGAGCAGCACAGTATCACCTGGTTGCGCCAACTCATAACATGCTGCCACACAATCCTTCATATTGTTGGTGTCACGCACAGGAATGCCCATTCCGTCGAAGAAATCATGCAACTTAGCGTTGTCTGCGCCGAGATACACCAAGCCCCTGCATTTTTGTTTCACCAAGTCCTTGATGTGGTTATAGTCATTACCCTTGTCTTTTCCTCCGATAATCAAGACGACAGGAGTTTTCACGCTTTCCAAAGCATACCAACAGGCATCCACATTGGTGGCTTTAGAGTCATTGATATATTGCACACCTCTCACCTTTGCAACCTTCTCCAAACGATGCTCCACTCCAGGGAAGTCGCTTAGGCTCTTTCGGATTACTTCTTTCTTGATTCCTGAGATATCTGAAGCTATTCCAGCAGCAAGAGAATTATAGATGTTATGCTTGCCTGTCAAGCTCAGTTCTTCCTGTTCCATATTAAACGGAGTAGGATATTCTATCTTATACTGCCCTTCTTCCATGTATCCGATAGAGCCCTTTTCCTTTAATTCTGAGAATGGATACTGGATAGATTTAATGTCGTACTTCTCAAGTTCCTTACGGATAATCGGATCATCATTCCAATAGATGAAGCTGTCGGCTGATGTCTGATTCTGAATGATACGCATTTTGGCATCCACATAGTTTTGCATGCAGTAGTCGTATCTGTCCAAATGGTCTGGTGTGATATTCAGCAAGATAGCAATGTTCGCATGGAAGTCATACATATTGTCGAGTTGGAACGAGCTCAATTCGATAACATAGTATTCATGAGGGGTTTCTGCCACTTGGAGTGCCAGACTCTTCCCGATGTTTCCTGCCAACCCGACATCATAGCCTGCCGACTTAAAAATATGATAGATAAGAGATGTCGTGGTGGTCTTTCCATTACTTCCCGTGATACATATCATTTTCGAATGCGTATAGCGAGCGGCAAACTCTATTTCGCTAATGATGTGTATTCCTTTTGCCATCACCTTCTGAACCATGGGAGCCTCCTTGGGGATGCCTGGGCTCTTGACGATTTCATCGGCATTGAGGATCTTATCTTCCGTATGATGCTTTTCTTCCCACTCTATGCCGTGGTCGTCAAGCAACTTCTTATACTTGTCTTTAATAGACGACATATCTGAGACGAAAACGTCGAAACCTTTCGCCTTTGCCAACACGGCTGCGCCAGCACCACTTTCACCTGCCCCTAATACAACAAGTCTTTTCATTTTCATTCCTTTCTTTTGTTCGTATACCTTATCTTATTTTCAATGTAATGATAGTCAAAGCCGCCAATATGATGGTAACAATCCAAAAGCGGATGGTTATCTTTGACTCGTGAATGGCACCATGGGGCTTTTTAATCAAATACTTGCATTCTGGATCCAATTGACTCTCCTGCGTACGGAAATTGTCATGGATGGGAGTACGCTTGAATATGCGTTGCTTCACGCCGCGACGCTTGCCCAGTTTGTAGTACCACACCTGCATGATCACGCTTAAACTTTCCACAAAGAAGATGCCGCACAATATGGGAAGCATCAACTCCTTATGGATGATGATAGCACCTACACCAATGATTCCGCCGATGGTCAGTGAACCCGTATCTCCCATAAACACTTGGGCAGGATATGCATTATACCACAAAAAGCCAATCAAGGCACCTACAAATGCGCAGAAGAAGACCACAAGTTCTTGCGAACCGGGTATATACATAATATTAAGGTAGGCGGCATATTCTATGTGCGAACTCACATAGGCAAAGATGCCAAGCACGACACCAATGATTGCAGAATTGCCGGCACACATACCATCCATACCATCATTCAGGTTGGCGCCATTTGACACTGCCGTCACGACAATGATGGTCATAATAACGAACAATATCCAACCTGCCGCTGTCTTGTATTTGCCCATGAAAGACATGATGCGCGAATAATCGAGGTTATGCCCCTTGACAAAGGGAATGGTAGTCTTCAACGACTTGGTGGCTTCGCTGCGATGTTTCACCACCACTTCTTGTCCCTGGCGCTCAATGGCAAGGTTTTCATTCATCTTCACATCGGGACTTGCCCATAGAACGATGCCTACAATAAGACCGATGCCCACCTGACCAACAATCTTGTAGCGGCCTTTCAATCCCTCCTTGTCATGATGGAATATCTTGATAAAGTCATCCATCCCGCCCAAGAAACCGAGCCACAATGTGGTGATAATCATCAATATGAGATAGATGTTACGCATGCGGCCCAACAACAACACAGGCACCAAAACCGCAAGAATGATAATGACGCCACCCATAGACGGCACGCCTATCTTTTTCACGCCGAACGGATCTATTGATGCATCACGTTGCGTCTCCGTAATCTGCTTACTTTTCAAATACTTGATGAACTTCTCGCCAAACCATGCCGAGATAACAAGCGACAACACCAATGCCAACAATGCGCGGAACGAAATGTATCCCCACATGTGAGAACCGGGTATGCCAAACTGTTCAAGAAACCTGAATAAATAGTATAACATAGTTGTGTTATTTTGTTCCGAATATCTCGTGAAGCACTTCCTTGTCGTCAAAATGGTGTTTAACGCCTTTTATCTCCTGATAGTCTTCGTGTCCTTTTCCTGCCACCAAGATCACATCACCCTTTTGTGCCAACATGCATGCTGTGCGAATAGCCTCCTTGCGGTCTACGATGCTCACCACTTTCTTCATCTGCTGAGCATTCAGTCCGGCAAGCATATCGTTGATAATATCTTGTGGTTCCTCAAAACGAGGATTGTCACTAGTGATAATCACCTTATCGCTCTGCTTCACTGCTTCCTGTGCCATCAAGGGGCGCTTTCCTTTGTCGCGATTACCTCCTGCACCACAAACGGTGATGACATGTCCTTTGCCATTCAACACTTCATGTATAGCATTCAGCACGTTCTCAAGGGCGTCAGGTGTATGTGCATAATCCACGATGGCTGTCACACCTTCAGGAGACTGAACAGGATCCAATCGGCCGTTCACGCTGTGCAATGTGCTCATCACCACAAGTATATCCTCTGGCTGGTTGCCCAACATCCGAGCAGCGCCATATACGGCGAGGAGATTACTTACGTTGAACTTACCGATGAACTGCACGCCCACTTCATGATCATCAATATCCAAATACATTCCACCGAAATGACACTCGATGATACGTGCCTTGAAATCTGCCATGCTCCGCACGGAATAGGTCTTGACGATTGCCTTGGTATTCTGCACCATAACCATGCCGTTCTTGTCATCGGCATTGGTAATGGCAAAAGCCGTTTTGGGTAAGCCGTCGAAGAATGTCTTCTTGGCATCACGATAGTTCTCGAAAGTCTTGTGATAGTCCAAATGGTCACGCGTAAGGTTAGTAAATATACCTCCGGTGAAGTTCAATCCGCCAATTCTCTTTTGGGCAATGGCGTGTGAGCTACATTCCATAAAGGCATATTCGCATCCAGCTTCCACCATTTTATGCAACAACGCATTGAGTTCTATCGGGTCGGGTGTTGTATGGTCTGCAGGTATGGCTTCGTCCACCACATAGTTGCACACGGTGGACAGCAATCCGCACTTGTGTCCCATCTTGGAGAACATATTATATAATAATGTGGCAATCGTGGTTTTACCATTGGTTCCTGTCACACCAACTAATTTCAATTTCCTTGAAGGATCGCCATAATATAATGTTGCCACCTTTCCAACGGCATCCTCTGTGGAGGATACTTGCACATAGCACACTCCTGCGTTGGTGGTTTCGGGCACGTCTTCGCACAATACTGCAGTGGCTCCTTGCTCCACAGCCTTGCCAATAAACTTGTGTCCATCTACCTGTGTTCCTTTCATTGCGACAAACAAATGGCCTTGTTCGACACGGCGGGAATCGATGTCAACTCCCACAATTTCCTTGTCGGCATCACCGATGACGGCCAAAGGTTTGATGTTCTTAAGCAATTCTGTCAGTTTCATAATCTATATATGTTTTATTCTTATCCCAATTCTATTTCGCACACCATGTTCTTTTTGATTCTATATCCTGGTTGTACGCTTTGCTTGATCACCTTTCCGCATCCTTTCACGCGAACTTGAATGCCTCTACTTTCCATCAGATAGACGGCATCCCGAGCGCCCATTCCAGACACGTCGGGTACAAATTTGCGGTCATAGACTGGTCGACGACGCAGTATCATCTCGTTCTTATTCTGTTCCGTTTCGCCCCAAATAGGTGTGCCAAACGGATAACGTCCATTCCATCCATTTTCCACATTAAAGCCAAGACCTGTCAGTACATAGTCTGTGGCCAACAAATTGCCCCTTTTCACGGATGGGAACAAAATAGAAGATTCATCGCGAGCATCACTCACACTCATCTTCAAGTTTTGTGCCATGATGCCTTCCGATATATGGTGAAACACCACGCCACTCATTCCACCGCCAGAGGCAGGTAGTCCTGATTTCTGTATACAAACGATACAACTATACCGAGGCTTGTCCGCAGGAAAATATCCAGCAAAGCTCAACAGATAGTTGGTCGTTCCGCTCTTATATCCAGCAGCACCCTTTGACACCTGTGCCGTTCCTGTTTTACCTGCAACGAGGAAAGACGGGGAGCCTGCTTTTTTGCCCAAGCCCTGACTGACCACATGTTCGAGTATGGTTTGTATCTCTCCGAGCGTTTTGGGTTTGCATATCTGCTGCTTGATTACCTCTGGTGGGAAATCCATGATCACCTCTCCATCCTTCACCACTTGCTTGACGAAACGTGGGCGCATCATCTTTCCGCCATTGGCAATGGCATTATAAAAGGTCAATGTGGATATGGGAGGAATCTGTGTTTCATAACCTATACTCATCCACGGCAAGGCAGTCTTACTCCAATTGACCCACTGCCCACGCTTGTTTTTCTTCGGCATACGGATAATAGGTTTTGAAGAACCAACAAGCGGGAGGCCCAAATCGGAAGCCAACCCTGTGCGATAGATGCCTTCAACGAATTTTTCTGGATTGTTGTGATAATGGTCATCGATAATTCGACTAACACCGATATTGGAACTAACCATCAAGGTCTTCGGCAGATTCATCATACCATAGCCACCCCTACGCCAGTTGTGGTCTTTCATGTCGCGGCCATACATGTTCCACACACCGCCGCCAGTTTCCACCATATAGGTCGTATCGACAACGCCATCATCCAATGCAACCATGATTGAAGCTGTCTTAAACACCGACCCGGGCTCCAACAAGTCGCTGACGGCATTGTTTTTCACTTCCCGATACTCACCGTCTGCGCACTTGGTCATATTGACAATCGCCTTGATATCACCTGTAGCTACCTCCATTACAATGGCAACGCCCACATTGCCATTGATTTCCTTCAACTCGTCAAGCACTGAGCGTTCTGCCAAGTCTTGCATATTCACATCAATGGTGGTGACTATGTCTGCACCGTCTATTGGGGCCGTATCCATAATGTTCAAGAACTTGTTGAGCACTTTACGTCTATGGATAATACCATTGTGTCCACGAAGAATAGAATCATACGACAACTCAAGACCACAACGTGCTGTGTCTTTGGCACCATACATATCGCCAATAGTACGCTGCGCAAGCGAACCATAGGGTCGACGGCGAGAGTTGAACTCCTCCCAATGGAATCCACCTTTGTATTTCGACAGTTTAAATACGGGTAGTTTCTTTATCTCAGAGAATGTGCTATAGTCTATGCGCTTGTCCCAAATAGGCCAATTCTGGCTCATCTTCTTATGGCCTTCCTCTAAGTCACGCTTAAAAGCAGCGACCGATTTCTCGGGGAATATGCGGTTCAAGCCCATACATATACTGTCTACTTTCTCCATCCAGAGTGTGTCTTTCTTGGGACCGCCCGCCTTGAAATCCATATAGACCTTGAACTCAGGCAGAGAACTTGCCATCAGTTGTCCATCACAACTCAAAATGTTTCCGCGTACGGGTTTCACGCTCACACTATCTTTTTTCTGCCGTGATGCCACTTTCATCCAATAATCACGATTCACCGTCATCGTGTAAACGGTCTTCCCTATCACAGACAGGGCTAAGAGCGTCATCACGATAGCGATGAACGAATATCTTGGCATTATCTTCTTATTGTCAAACTTGCTCATTACAGCTCATTATTTATTGGGAACATTTATAATATAGGGAGGTTGGGTGGGAATGCGGAGTGTACTGTCCGCATTGGTCTTCAGCATCTCCAAGATATGACTCTCCCTACATTTCTCTGTCACAAGACTATTGCTTGACAAAGCCCTATATTTGGCATCTTTCAATTCCTCATTTAGTTTGTCTATCTGCAAAAGATATTTCTGACAGCTATATCGGTTGGACACATAGATGATTGTAAAGAAAACGATGAGCACAACCAGCCACACTTGTCGGCGGATAAACTGAGCGTTCAGAATATCGCCACCGAGTATCTTTCGCAAAGTCAAAGTGGAAGAAAAAGGCCGCTCGTCTTCTCTCGCATTGGCAGCAATCGACTTCTTGAGCATGCGCGCTGCATCGATGTCGTCAACAGCCACATGGTCTTCCTCTGGATTCAATATCTTAGGATCCTTCTTCTCCTTAGGTTGTTCTCCAACTTTCTCAACGGAGTCTGGTTGCTCTTGTTGTGGCTTTGCTTGCACCTCGACAGTTTCTTGCTGCAATTCCGCCTTTATGTTCTCTTGTAAATCGTCTTTCATACTCCTATTCTTCCTTTTTCTCCGCAATTCTTAACTTCGCACTTCTACTTCTCGGATTGTCTCGTTGCTCATCATCCGTGGGTACGATCACCTTGTTATTGATTAAACGCAGGGGTGTGTTCACCCTTCCAAAGAAGTCCTGTTCGCGTTTTCCCTCCGCATTGCCTGTCTTCATCACATTTTTCACAATGCGATCTTCCAAGCTATGGTAAGTGATGACCGATAGTCTGCCACCGGGAGAAAGCAATTCTATCGCTTCTTGCAGCATTTCCTTCAAGGCATTCATTTCTTGGTTCACCTCGATTCGCAATGCCTGGAACAACTTTGCCATTTCCTTTTTCTCTCTTTCGCGCTTAAACAAAGGTTCCACTACAGTCATAAAATCTTGTGTGGTATTTATTGGGGACAACGTCCGAGCTTTAACTAAACTAGCAGCAATGCGACGCGAGTTTTTCAGTTCGCCATAGAGAAAGAACACGTCTGCCAAACGTTCTTCGTCATATGTATTCACTATATCGGCTGCTGTCTTCCCAGCACGCTTATTCATTCGCATGTCGAGCGGACTGTCAAAGCGAAACGAAAAGCCTCGTGTTTCATCATCAAAGTGATGACTCGATACGCCTAAATCTGCCAACAGACCATCTATATGGTCTACCTCATAATAGTGCATCCAGTTTTTCAGGTATCTGAAATTAGAACGAACGAAAGTAAAACGATCATCATCCACAAAGCGTCTTTTACATCCATCATTCTCTGCGTATACATTCTGTTCAGCATCTGCATCCTGATCAAAACTGAAAAGGCGCGCCGAAGCATCTAAACGCGACAAGATTTCACGACTATGACCACCTCCTCCGAAAGTGACATCCACATAGACACCTCCGGGCTTAATGGCAAGTCCATCCACACTTTCGTGGAGCAACACTGGCACATGATAGGTTTCCGCTGTTTTTATTTCCATTCTCCGTTCTGCTGTTTATCTTTTTCAATATCTGCCATCACTTCTGCAAGTGCTTGTCCAAATGTCGTTGAGTCCATCCGCACCTCGTCTGCGTTCTGACCATTCCATATTTCAATAGTGTCGCCCATACCCACAAAACGGACATCCTGTCCAAGGCTGAGTTCTTTGAGAAACCGCTTCGGCAACAAGAAACGCCCGTTGGAATCAAGCACAACAGTCTCGGCATCCGAAACGAATTGGCGGAAAATCTGCTGATGTTGGGTATTCCAACGGTTTAAACGGGCACGCAAAGCATCCATTTGTTCGTTCCAAACCATCTCCGTATAAAGCACCAAACAAGGTTGAAACACATCCTTACGAAGCACTAACACTTCTTCGCCCGATGATTGCATCACCTTGCGAAACATTGCCGGCAGGAACACTCGTCCTTTGGCGTCTAACTTTGCTTCTATCGTACCTATAAAACGCATCCGTACATCTATAATATAGAATTCGGGGTCAAAGATACACAAAATTCCCCACACTGCTCCACTTTTCCCCACAAAAATACAGAATTGACTAAAAATAGCCTTGATTACATCTTCCCGCATGGTCTAATAACACTATGGAAATACACACATAGACATTCTATTCGCACAGTCTGAAAGTGATTTATGCCACTTCTGGGTTCCAAAACCAACCATATTCACGCATTTTTGTTTATTTTCTATGGAAAAAGACACGTATCTTAAAAAGTTGTGTTATTTTTGCATTGCGTTAGAAAACCATGCGCCAAGAATGAGAGACATAGAGAAAACTATCGACATTGAGAACATTCTAAAAAGCAAGATGGGGGCAAAAGCAAAATTTGTCCCTAGGTTTTTGGTGTCGTGGCTGAAACGCATCATCCACGAAGATCAAGTGAATGCATTTCTTTGGGAGCACCGAAACCAGTCGGGAGTGGAATGGCTGGAAGAATGCGTGCGCTATCTAAAGATGAACATTCAATTGGAAGGCATTGAGAACTTGCCCGACAAAAACGACGGGAAACTATATACGTTTGTTTCCAACCACCCACTGGGAGGTCAAGATGGTGTGGCATTAGGTGCCATCATCGGCAAGCACTACGATGGCAAGTTCCGCTATTTGGTCAACGATTTGCTGCTCAACCTGCCTGGATTGAAGCCTGTGTGCATCGGCATCAACAAAACCGGCAAACAGGGACGCGATTTTCCACGCATGGTAGAGGCTGGATTCAATAGCGACAATCATATGCTTATGTTTCCCGCAGGGCTCAACAGTCGGAAGCAAAAAGACGGTTCCATCCACGACATTCCGTGGACTAAGACTTTCATAACCAAGAGTGTAGAATATCATCGCGATGTTGTACCCATCCGTTTCAGCGGACAAAACTCTGAGCGTTTCTATCGTATCGCCCGATTTAGTGACAAATATCTGCCCTTTAACATTGCCATGATTTTTCTTGTAGACGAAATGTATAGAAATATAGGCAAGGATTTCCGCATTGCTTTCGGGAAGCCCATTCCATGGCAGACATTCGACAAGAGCAAGACTCCCCGCGAGTGGGCACAATACGTAGAGGACAAAGTTTACGAACTATAAGAGCATAAAACAAACAACCCGATATGGAAGAAGAGATTATCCAACCGATTAGCAGAGAACTGCTGAAAAGTGAGCTGACTCCAGACAAGCGTCTCCGCATGACCAACAAGAGTCATAACGAAATTTACATCATCACCGCTCACAATGCTCCTAACGTCATGAAAGAAATCGGACGTTTGAGAGAGATTGCTTTCCGCACCGCTGGCGGTGGAACGGGAAAATCGATGGACATTGACGAATTTGACACAATGGACAACTGCTACAAGCAACTCGTTGTGTGGAATCCGGAAGCTGAAGACATCATCGGTGGCTATCGTTACTTGTTGGGGACAGATTGGGATTTCGACCAAAACGGACAACCCATATTGGCAACCAGTCATATGTTTCATTTCTCAGACAAGTTCTTAAAGGACTATATGAAACAAACCGTTGAGTTGGGACGCTCTTTCGTTTCTTTGGAGTATCAAAGCATACGCAAAGGAGCCAAATCCATCTTTGCCCTCGACAACCTTTGGGATGGGTTAGGTGCACTCACCGTCATCAATCCGAACGTTAAATACTTTTTCGGCAAGATGACCATGTATCCTTCATACGTTCGCAAAGGACGCGACATGATTCTCTACTTCCTCAAGAAACACTTTGACGACAAAGAGAACTTGATAATCCCGATGAAACCGCTGAAAATAGAAGCAGACCCTAAAGAGTTAGAGGCACTCTTCTGCGAAAGTGATTTCAAGGAAGACTACAAGATTCTTAATCGGGAAATTCGCAAATTAGGATACAACATTCCACCATTGGTCAATGCCTACATGAGTCTTAGTCCTACCATGAAATTCTTTGGCACAGCCATTAATTATGGATTTGGAGACGTGGAAGAAACTGGCATATTGATTGCCGTAGACGAAATTTTGGCGGAAAAGCGCATTCGCCACATCGATTCATACGCCAAGGAGCATCCCGAAGCCTTAGAAGTAACATCGGGTGCAAACCCCGTCATCTATAAAGACAAATAGGAAATCTACTTCTTTTAAACCATATTCAGAACGCCTTCATTGTCTTCTGTTCTTACAGGGACCATGAAGGCGTTATGCGTAAATCATATGGATGCATTTTCTCACACTATCATTTAGCACCCATAAGTATGCCTTTCATGAATGCCATGAGGCACTCATATGAGAATATCGCCTCAATGGTACCGTTGTAGCGGTCATGTGGTACCGCGCGGAG
>CAVKQP010000016.1:0-1403 GCA_963658165.1 Clostridium sp. CAG:302
GATGAAGCAAGCGATAGGCGTACCGCTACCCCACGGACGACCGAGGGTGAAGGTCACATCCTTTGTCTCTTTCTTGATATAGCAGTTGTAGAACACATAGCCATATTTCTTAGGCTTAGACGGAACGGCGAGATAGCCACCGCCACCACACTGCTGAAGGGTCACTTCGTTGTAGAACACATCGCCCTTGCCACAGAGGTAGTCGGTGCGACCACGGAGCACGCCACCCTCGAAGTAGTACTTACCTGCATCACTATTAGATACATAGGTATCCTGATAGCCCCAAAGACGAGCGTCCTTGAAGATGGTGCGGTTAGACTGGTCGTTGAGTGCAATATCACGTCCGTGGGCATCGCCCATAGAAGTTTTGATGGTGAGGTTCTGGAAGTAGGCATCGTGACCACCCTTCTGGATGATGAGCACATCGCCCTTGCCAATGCCTTCGAGCGGACAAGCCGTTCCATAACCATTGTTCCAAGTAGCGTCTGGTGTCTTGTTGGTGATAGTCACACCCTCCATAGACTCACCGATGAACGATACGTAAGGAGCCTGGAGGTAAGAGCGTGGGTCGTCATAGGTATTGCCGTCACCACCCGTCGTTGTGCCATTGCAGTCGAACACATACTTACCATTCTTGATGAAGATGCGGAAGCGTTCGGTAGCCGATGTGCCACGCTTGTTGGCAGCAGCAAGAGCCTCAGTAATCGTTCCGTCGTCAGGAACCACGAAGTCGTAGGTAGCCTTGGTTACGGCTGGTTTCACCTTGGTCTGGAAGTTGACCACGATATCTTTGGCAACCGTATTGTCGGTGAGGTCGCTGACAGAACCTGCTGCAAGTGTGAACTTATAGTCGGTAGAATAGTCAAGACCCTTATACTCACAAATCACGGTCTTGCCACTTGCCATAGGGGTAACCTCTGTATCACCAACAGTAGCCTTGGCATTTGCGGTAAGTTTCACCTTTTCGTCGAAGGTGAGCACAATCTTACCATTGGAAGATACGCCTGTAGTCTGATCAGCAGGGACAGAAGAAACAAGCACAGGAGCCACGCCGTCATCAATGAGTTTCTGTGTACCCGTGATATAGGTTGCGCCGAGAGCGATACCATCGTTAGCAGAACTTGTTCCATCAACAGTAGAGGTCTTGTCGCTCTTCCAACGGAGATATACCTTAGCTTGGTTGTTCACCTTAGCAGGCAAGGTGAAGGTGGCATCGGTCCATTTCTTTGTACCGCTGATATTGATAGCGCCTGCAGACTCCCAGTTCTCGCCATCGAGAGAATATTCCACGAGTTGACGCTGGTATGCGTTGTAGTTGTATGCCATGGCAGTAACCACCTTGACATCGGTGAAGGCAGAAGCATTGAAAGAAGTCTGCCAGTAGTAGTTGCCCACATCACCAT
>CAVKQP010000016.1:1413-17914 GCA_963658165.1 Clostridium sp. CAG:302
CATCACCATTGCTTGAGCCTTGACGCCAGTTGACAGCAGCCGGACGACCTTCGTAGCCGCCATTTGCCTGACTCTTGTCGAGCCAACCTTGCTCATCGCCTGCCTCATTGCGCAGAATGAGACTCACGGCATCGTTGTCGGCTGCAGCGAAATCAGCCGCACGGCCTACGTTGCCACTCTTCACGAAATCCCAACCTACGATATAGTCAACAGCCGAATAAGAAGCGGTGAACGCCTTGTTCTCGTTCATGATGACCGGCATCTCAGATGCAGTCTCGCCATTGTCCCAGTTGGTGAAGGTAAGGATAGGATTAGAGGAAGCAGTGATGGTCACCTTGGTGCCTTCCTCATACATGCTCTTGCCGTCCACTACGGTAGCTGCTGGAGAGAGAGAAACCATATAGTCGTTAGCGCCACCTTCTACCTTAATGTCAAGAGCATAGGTGTTGAGTTTCTCGAAGTTAGCGGTTAAGGTCTGGTTTTCCGTAACGGTGTACTTGAACTTAGCTTCTGTAGACACCACTTTGCCATCCTTGTCGGTCCAGTTGACAAACTTATAGCCGAAGTTCTTGGCTGCCGTGAGGGTCACCTCATCGTTCTCAATATATTCATCCGACTTAGGATAGATGGAAACATTGCCGCCGTCAGCAGGACTGGTAGCAAGTGCCACCGTATATTTGTTGACAGCCTCAATGGTACCATTGACAGTACCCTCGATGGTTACCTCGCCGAAAGCAATTTGTTTATTGCTAGCTACTCCAACGGTTGCCGTGAGATAGAATCCTTCAGAACCTGCAAGTTCTGCTTGTTGAGCAGCAGTCAATGTGATTTCATAAGAACTTACTGCTTTAGAATCAAAGCTTTTAATTGAAGAACTTTTACCTTGACGCCAAGCTGTATAGGTGCCAAGCGTAATGGTTTTGCCGTCTACTTTGTGAGCCGTAACTGTCACACAATTTTCAGCATCGGTACCACAGCGGTTGATATAGCCTTTTACTTTTACTGGAGTAAATGTCAGTCCTGTGGCTGGACGAACCAACCAATTCACCTCTTTGGTACTACCAGCAGGCATAAACATGATACCTGTTATACCTGTAGATGAACCATCAGGATTTGTAATTCCAATTGTATAATTTCCCTTACCATCACCTATTGTACAATCTCCATAATCAAAAGCAATTGTGCTAAAGGCATCCTCAGGAGTCTTTGTATTAGCACCTGTATTGTCTTTGTCGTTCATGGCAAACACCACCTTAGTAGCTTCGTTGGTATAGGTCTTGCCTGACTCGCTTTCCACAACAGGAAGTACAGTCTTCACATATCTATAGTAAGAACCATCACCAATCACAATATCGATGGTTTCTGCCTTACTACCTACCGTATAGCTGATGGTATTGCCATTAGTGGTGTAGTCTTTCTGCCCATCAATCGTAGTGGTGGTAGGAGCTGCGTAGGCTTCGAGAGAAACCACAGCACCCTTGGCAGATGGTATGGTTAATTTGGTTCCAGAGTTCATCTGAGCCCAATCGGTCCAATTGCCATTGGCTATCTTGCCGCCATTGTTGGTGTCAAAGTCGAGTTTCACATCGATAGATGTATCGCCTACCTGAGCTTGTGTCACATAGATACCCGTTTTGTTCTGGTATGCAAGAAGAGGAGCGCCATTCTTGCGCTGGAAATCAAAGAGAAGGGTCACAGCCTCTGTGCGGTCTGCCAGATTCTTGGCATTGGCTGTGAACACAGGCGTGAGCGTCACATCGGCAGAAGGTGCCGTGATGGTCTCGCCGGGCTTATAGCTATTGGTGCCGTCTGTCCATGCGGTGAGCGTCTTGCCTGCCACATAGAGCGTGCGGTTGAGAGGCAATGTGTAGCTGGCACCCACTTCCATCTTTTCGGCTGTAGGCACTACACCCTCAGCCTCTACATCGCCCAAGCTATAGGTGATGGTTGCTTCGCTGGCAGCCTCAGCAGCCTCCACAGCAAAATAAGGAACATAACTACCGCCAGAGATGGTCAGCGTGGTAGCTTCCGTGCCATTATACTTGCAAGACACCACATTCTTGGTCTTGTCGTTGTGATAGCACGCTCCGTTTGCCGTGTTCATAGATGCCACCTCTGTGCCGGCAGCATTCTTCACAGAAACAGCGCCACCCCAGGCACAAGAGCCGAAAGTAATCTTGACGGGGCCTGTCACTGGTACTGTAGCAGTGAAGTTCTGCATACCATGTTCAGAAGAGTGATATTTGCACGTGATAACGGCATTGGCATCAGCTGCGTTTGCCGCCACCCTGCTCACGGTGCCGTCTGCTGCGACAGCGATACCAAAGGTGACACTTTGACCTGCGGATTGTTCCTCAGTGGTGAGGAGTCCTCCGTTCGTCAAATCCACCTTAATGTCTCGGAAGTCTGCCTTTGCCACCACCACGGTGAGAAGGAACAGACAAAGAAGTCCGAGCCTTGAGATTAGTGTTGATTTGTACATAAAAGTTTGATTATTAATGAATTGATTTATTTGATAATGATCTTCTTTCCGTTCTTGATGGCTACGCCCTTGTAGTTATCGACGATTTGTTTGCCATCGAGCGAGTAGGTCTTGCTTTCCTTGATCTTGTCGGAAGACACTTGCTTGATGCCTGTTGCCGATGTGGCATAGAGTTTGAAGTTAGCCACTGCCTGTGCACCATTAAAGCGGAAAAGCAAGGTTCCCGCTACGGGTGACGCAAGATCAATGGAGTAGGTCTTGCTCTCTTTGCCCGACCGCGAAGGGAATACATATTCTGAGGTACCATATTCCTGGTCACCCAACTTTTGCAGATAGGCATCATTGTTGTCGTCATTGCCATAGCCCTGTATCTCTACCTTGGTGATAGCCAAGCCTGAAGGAATGTTGATGGTGAAGTCGACACCTTTCGAATATTTGATGCCTGCCAAGCCACAACTCTTTCCTTCTGCATATCCTTTAATAGACGTGATACTGAAACCATTCGTAAACGTCCAATCGTCATTGGATGTTTCTTGGTTCAATTCGTATTCAGCACTCTCTTGGGCTTCTTCTTCCACGGTGCCCTCAAAGGTGCCGCCCTCGTTCTGCTTGGTTGTGATATCTTCCACAAGGCTATTCAGATAAAGTTCGAGGTTGGTATAGCCGTCTGCATTCTTCGCTTTACCATCGGCAGCATTGTTGGGGTCGAGGTTGTGAGCCGTCTCCCATTCATCGGGAATGCCATCGCCATCGGTATCCTTGGGAGCAACTGTGGAGTTGAGTGTGGGCCACGGACTCCAATCAGAAGACGCATTCTTGGGTTTGATATCGTTTTGCGAATCGATGATGCCCGGCTTACTGCTATCGCCACCCGTATAAGTAGCCATCCCATTGCGCGTGTCGTAAACCATCTGTGCATCCACCTCATCACGATGCAGACTGGCACCCACATAGTCGAGCACCCGACTATAGGCATCTTGCGCCGTATGGGTAGTCACACCCATAAAGTTGATGGGAGCCGAAAGTTTCATCTCTTGCTCTACCGTGGCGTTGAATGTATAGTCGCACTTGCTGTTGTCTATCTGGTTCTTGATGCCGTAGGTCCAATTGTCTTTGTTCAATGCAGACTGATTGGGGTTATAGTTGCCATCCACATAGAATGTACCCCATACGTGCCACATCTTATCCCAATCATTAGGTGTGTCGGTGTCGTGCTTGGTATATTCCGACGTACGGATGCCGATGCCTGCTATGCGTTGCTGTATCTGTGTGCTGCGCTTGTTGGTATAAGGTCCCTGCTTGTAGTAGTTGTTGACGATATTCACGTTCATGCCTTCACCACCATAACAGCCATTGCCGCCCCAGTTGTAGAAGACATTGTTGCGGAGATCCATGCGCTCGTCTTCCTGTGTGGAAGGACGGGGCCCCAGACGTGGCACACGGGAGTCGTGATGTGCCATCAAGTTGTGGTGATAGGTAGCGCCCGAGCCACCCCAGTTGCCTCCATAGCCATGAGCACCCTTGCTATGGCCCGACTCACGCAGACTTTGTGACACGAGGCACCACTGCACGGTGAGATTCTTACAACCATAGACCGACAGACATTCGTCGATGCTCCAACTCACGGAACAGTGGTCTACGATGATGTTCTGTTGGTCCATACCGCCAAGACCATCGCCCTCATGGTTTGCCACCTCTCGGTTTCCCAAGCGGAAACGCATATAGCGGATGATGACATTGCTTGCCTTAATCGTGAATGGGTAGTCGGCAACGCAGATGCCGTCGCCAGGAGCAGACTGTCCGGCAATGGTCACATTGCCATTGGTGAGACTGAGTTCAGACTTGAGAAAGATGGTTCCCGACACGTCGAAGACCACGGTGCGGGTGCCTTTCTGACTCAGTGCCCAACGGAGCGTGCCCTGTGAGCCATCGTCTGCAAGTGATGTTACATGATATACTGCCCCGCCACGTCCACCAGTGACATAGCGGCCAAAACCTTCCGCACCCGGGAAGGCGGGTGTCTTTTCTTTCGTTACGGCAGAAACAGGAAGCATTGCAGCAGAAAGGAGCAATGCCCATGAGAGTCGTTTGATTTGCATATTGGTTTTAGCATTGATTAGTTCACCTTGCAAATTTACAAACAACATACCCTAATAAGGGGGAAGATACGTCAAAAGAGGGGGTATTTTCTGAAAAAAGTGCAGTTCTACTGCACTTTTTTCAAACTTTTCAGATAAGTCACAAGTTTTTCTACTGCCTTGGCACGATGAGAGATTTGGTTCTTCACCTCCATGCCAAGTTCTGCGAAAGTCTTGTCATAACCTTGTGGAACGAATATGGGATCGTAGCCAAAGCCACTATCTCCACGCTTTTCTTGGATGATTTCGCCTTCCACTTTTCCTTCAAAGAAGGTGACAATGTCATCGGGTTGGTGGCGTATCAAGGCTATCACCGTGCGAAACTGTGCCTTGCGGTTGTCTGCATTCTCCATTTTCTGCAGCAACTTGCGCATGTTCGCCTCACTGTCATGGTCTGTTCCCTCAGCATAGCGAGCCGAATGAACACCCGGTTCACCATCAAGAGCATCCACTTCCAAGCCTGTATCATCGGCAAAAACCACCATGCCATAACGCTTACTCACATACTGTGCCTTTTGCAGGGCGTTGCCTTCAAGCGTGGTTGATGTCTCTGGGATGTCATCATGACAGTCTATGTCGTTGAGTGAAAGCACTTCAAAATCGCTGCCGAGCATATCCCGTATCTCAGCCAGCTTGTTCTTGTTGTTAGTCGCAAATACAATCTTCATACACTTATTATTCTTCTAGTTGAGCATGCTTCGACAATTTCTTACGGTGTTTCTCAGATATCTTTACTCGGATGGGGTCAAAGCCCTCGCCAAACACACCGATGACAGAACTTTGACTGACAAAGGCATTGGGGTCGATAATCTTGATCAGACGGAAGATGTTGACACTCTCGCGTTTCTTTGCCAAGATACAAAGCACCTTCATCTCCTGTCCCGTATACCATCCATGTCCATCGAGTATGGTCACACCATGATTCATCTTGCTAGCTATGGCGTCGGCAATCTCCATATACTTCTTCGAGAAGATCATGAACTGCACCGACTCACGACGGGCGTTCATCACATAGTCGAGCACAAAGTTTTCTACAATCATGGCACTGAAACCGAAGATCATCATCTTCAAGCCCTGGTCGAAACCATACTTAGAGGCAAACACGGGAAGGGAACTGCCAATCACACATATATCGATGGCAATCAGCACGTTGCCCAACGAGATGTTATGATACTTATTCACAACGGCGGCAATGATATCGGTGCCACCCGTACTACCATTGTTGAGGAAGACCACCGCCAAGGCAGTGCCCGTGAATGCCGTACCGATGAGCAGTGACATGAACGGATTGTCGGGACCGAGCACCTGTATCAAACTACCATCGGGCTTTACCAACAGTTCTTGCGCCAGCCACAATAGGAACGAAAGCATGAAGATGGCATAGATGGTCTTGATCATAAACTTGAACCCAAGCACTTTCAACGCCACCACCAACAAACCTAAGTTGATGACAAAATACGACAGATAGATAGGTATTCCCGTACCATAGAATATGATAGCGGCAATACCAGTCACACCTCCCGTCACAATCTGGTATGGCAACATCCACACCGTCCATCCGAAAGTGTAGAGGATGAGACCAAAGGTAATCAGCAGATAATCTTTGATCTCATTCCACAATGCCTGATTTCTCATCATACTATATATATAATAAGGTGTAAATTACTTCAGCACAACGTTGACAATCTTCCTGGGCACAATGATGACTTTGACCACATTCTTGCCCTCCATATAGTGACGAGCACGATCGTCTGCCATCACGGCATCCTGAATGGACTGGTTGTCGGCATCGGCAGGGAACTGCATCTGGAAGCGTGCCTTGCCGTTGAACGAGATGGTGAGCTGCATCTGACTTTCCACGAGATACTTCTCTTCCCACTTCGGCCACTGAGCATCACACACACTGCCCTCGCCACCGAGGCGGCTCCACAGTTCTTCAGCGATGTGTGGCGCAAACGGAGCGATGAGCACGACAAGGTTGGTGAGCAACTGCTTGTTGTGGCACTTGAGTTGCTGCAACTCATTGACGCAAATCATGAAGGCAGAGATAGAGGTGTTGTAGGAGAACTTCTCTATATCCTCACTCACCTTCTTGATGAGTTTGTGCACGCTCTTGAGTTGTTCGGGCGTAACTGCAGCGTCGTCTACCTCGTTAAAGAGGTTCCAGAATTTCTTGAGGAAACGGTGACAACCGTCAATGCCGTTGGTGTCCCAAGGCTTGCTTGCCTCAACAGGACCGAGGAACATCTCATAGAGACGCAGCGTGTCGGCACCATACTTCTCGACAATCATGTCGGGGTTCACCACATTGAACATTGACTTCGACATCTTTTCTATCGCCCAGCCACACACATACTTGCCATCTTCGAGAATAAACTCAGCATTGTTGTACTCTGGACGCCAAGCCTTGAATGCTTCTATGTCGAGCACATCGTTGCTCACGATGTTCACATCTACGTGGATAGGTGTGGTCTCATATTGATCTTTCAAACCAAGGCTTACAAAGACGGGTGCCTTGGAATGGTCGTCTGAATTGATGCGATAGACAAAGTTGGAACGACCCTGTATCATACCTTGGTTGATGAGTTTCTGGAAAGGTTCTTCCTTACAGCTCACGCCCAAGTCGAAGAGGAACTTGTTCCAGAAGCGCGAATAAATCAAGTGACCTGTAGCATGCTCCGTACCACCCACATAGAGATCTACGTTCTGCCAATAGGCATCTGTCTCCTTGCTCACGAGCGTCTTGTCGTTGTGCGGATCCATATAGCGCAGATAGTAGGCTGACGAACCTGCAAAGCCCGGCATGGTATTGAGTTCAAGCGGGAACACGGTCTTATTGTCTACCAAACTCTTGTCGACCACTTCTTTCTTCTCTGCATCCCAAGCCCACATTTTGGCTCTACCCAATGGAGGCTCACCTGTTTCCGTAGGCTTGTAGGTTTCTATCTCTGGCAATTCGAGGGGCAAGCACTCCTCAGGCACCATCTGCGGCATGCCGTCTTTGTAATATACGGGGAATGGTTCACCCCAATAGCGCTGGCGAGAGAAGATGGCATCGCGCAAACGGTAGTTCACCTTCACACGTCCGATGCCTTTCTCGGTAACAAACTTCTTGGTGGCAGCAATGGCTTCCTTGACAGTGAGTCCGTTCAGCGAGAATCCGTCCATGCTCGAATGACCTTCCATCGGTGAGTTGGTCACAATGCCTTCCTTGGCATCAAAGCTCTCCTCAGAAACGTCGGCACCCTCAATGAGCGGTATGATGGGCAGGTTGAAGTGCTTGGCAAAGGCATAGTCGCGGCTATCGTGTGCAGGCACTGCCATGATGGCACCTGTGCCGTAGCCTGCCAATACGTATTCTGATATCCACACAGGAATGGTATCGCCTGTAAACGGATTGACTGCATAGCTACCTGAGAATACGCCCGTCACCTTATGGTTTGCCATACGGTCTAGTTCGGTGCGCTTCTTCACATAAGCCAAATATTCATCTACGGCTGCTTTCTGCTCGGGCGTGGTCACCTGAGCCACGTATTCACTCTCAGGAGCAAGCACCATAAAGGTAACACCAAACATGGTGTCGGCACGGGTTGTGAAGATGGTAAACTTCACGTCGCTGTCTTTCACAGAGAATACCACCTCGGTTCCTTCCGAACGGCCTATCCAGTTCTTCTGTGTTTCCTTGATGCTATCGGTCCAGTCAATGGTATTCAGACCATCAAGCAGACGCTGGGCATAAGCAGATGTGCGAAGACACCATTGCTGCATCTTCTTCTGCACCACGGGATAGCCGCCACGCTCGCTCACGCCGTTCACCACCTCGTCGTTGGCAAGCACCGTGCCCAAGCCTGGACACCAGTTCACCATCGTTTCACCAAGATAGGCAATACGGTAGTTCATGAGCACTTGCTGCTTCTTCAACTCGTCGTAAGCATTCCATTCGTCTGCGGTAAACGAGAGTTCTTCGCTTTGTGCCACATCGAGTCCTTCGGTTCCCTTTTCCTCAAAATGTTTCACCAAACGATCGATGGGGCATGCACTCTGACTCTTGTTGCAGAAGAACGAATTAAACATCTTTTGGAAAGCCCACTGGGTCCAATGGTAATACTTGGGGTCGCAGGTGCGTACCTCGCGGTCCCAATCGAAAGAGAAACCGATCTTGTCGAGCTGCTCACGATAGTGGTTAATGTTCTCAACCGTTGTCTTCTCAGGATGCTGACCGGTCTGGATGGCATACTGCTCAGCAGGAAGTCCATAGGCATCATAGCCCATCGGGTTGAGCACATTGAAACCATTCAAGCGCTTGTAGCGCGCATAAATGTCGGATGCGATATAGCCCAATGGATGTCCCACATGAAGTCCCGCTCCCGATGGATAGGGAAACATGTTGAGCACATAATATTTCTTCTTCGTGTCATCTTCCACCACTTTGTAGATCTGCTTCTCAGTCCACACTTGGTGCCACTTCTTTTCGATTTCTCTAAAGTTGTATTCCATCTGTATCTTGTTGTTTTTGTTTTCCTTATTGATACCGCTCTTGTGCGTATTTATATAATAATGTGCAAAGATACAACAAATTACCGACATACATCCAAAACGGGCATAAATAGTTCAATTGCGCCCTCGCCAATTGTCTCATTCGTGTATTGATTTGACATATTTTATATTAATTCCAAGAAAAAGTTTTATTTTATGGTCTTGTTTAGCAAAATATATATACCTTTGTAACCATTATTTGAGATTATTGTGTTTTTTTTTACACAATTAGTTCAGTAAAGAGAGAGTATCGATGCCGGCAGACTTCCGGCGTATTAAGTATTTTAAAGGATAAACGTATGAAAATTTCTACACTGTTAGTGGCAGCATTGCTGTTGGGTTCTGCAACTCATGTGATGGCTCAAAGTGAGTCTAAGGGTGATTTAAAGTTTGAAAATGTAATACAGAAGGGAGCTGCGCAGACCGCTACTCCTATGGCTGTTACCTCTGATGGTAATGTGGTCGTAACAGGTGTTCAGGTGAAGGGTACTTCTTTGGGCTCTTTTGTTGCCATGGCTTCCAGCAAGTTGGATGCTACTCCTACTTGGAAAGTTGATATCACAGGCGGTAGTAGCATTGTCAATGCCATTGTTTCAGACAATGCTGGTGGCGTGTTTATTGGCGGTGACTTCAATGATAAGATTTCTTTGGGCGGGCACACATTGGAAGGCAAGAGTTCTGGATACTATAACAAGACCAATGCCTTCGTAGCTCACATCAATAAAGAGGGAAAGGTAGTAACCGCCAACTTTTTCCGCCCTACTATCAACCCTGATATGACAAGTGCCTTTGATACTTATCAAGATGGTGATAACGTATACTGCAAGCTCAATAGTTTGACCTTTGCCAATGGTGAACTGTATGCAGGTATGATTTTCACAGACATCTTGACATCTGAAGAAGGAAACCTTACCTCAGGCAATTGGGATCTCAGAAGTTGGTATATGGGCGTTGGTTCTGATGCAGACTTTGTAGCAGCCAAATTGGATCAGGAAACCCTCAAGGCAAACTCATTCCCTATTGTATTCGGTGGCCCTGGCACTTATACTGATACACAATATATGGGATTCGATGTCAAGACTGCAAAACTTGTCGGTGATGGCAAGACACTCTACTTGGCATTGACCGTTGGAGGATATTCTTCGAAAGGTGTTCTCAAGGTGAATGGTACAGAAAAGGAAAATGTTACAGTGAAGTATGCTGGAGGCATCAATGCTATCTATCTCGCAAGTGTTGATATGGAAAGCAATGGGGTTGTAAGCAAAACTTATGATGGCGAATATGCTTGGGTATCAGGTAGTTCTTCACTTGTTGAGCCTGGAGTATCTTCTTTGACCATAGACGATAGCAATCTCTATGTAGGTGGTAGTTTCATACAAAATCTTCCTTTCAACAAGGATGTCAAGGCTGTCGGCAATACCGACCTCTTCTTTGCAAGCGTGAGCAAGAGCGACTTCTCCCTCAACAAGACGGTAACATCTGGCTATAATGAGAAGACAGCTGGTGATGACAACGAAGAAAAGTTCTCTGGCTACACCATCGATGGCAACAATCTGACTGTTTACGGAGCAGTGACAAGCAAAACAGATGCATATTCTTCAACAGTCACAGCTTCTACACCTCTATTGTTCACCGCAGACCTCTCTTCTGCAACGGCACTGACAGCAGGTTCTGCCACAGACTACACGACTGGTGTTGCGTCTTCTGCTGATGGTAAGGCTACCTACTATGCTTATCTGAATGAAGCACAAACCGACCTTTCTTATAAATATGTGGGCGAAGTGACATCTGGCATCCATCGCGTGAATGCAGACAGCAAAGCTAAAGAGATCTATAGTCTGCAAGGCGTGAAACTCAGCGCTCCACAGAAAGGCTTGAACATCATCGGCGGCAAAGTCGTATTGGTGAAATAATAACCACTGAATAGCCATATAAAGATAAATAAGGCGTTTTCGCTACATCCTTTATTCACTCAACATTTTACAATGAGGGGAGGGTAAGCGAAGACGCCTTATTTTATTAAACCCGAGTAGATGATTCCCATCTACAGATCATAAAGACTCAAAATTTTTATAGATGCACAAATATTTATTTGCAGCCGCATTAATGGCAACAACGGTTCCCGCGTGCGCCCAAGCGCAGAACAAGGGAATGACGATTGTGGTCAACGACGGCAAACCAGGAGCCAATGCCATCAGCGGCGTTGTGTATTCGGAAGAAGACAACGAACCATTGATTGGCGTTCAAGTGAAGGTGGTAGGCGCCAATGTCTCCACCATCACGGATGTGAACGGTAGATTTAACTTCAAGTCTGTCGCCCTCAAGGGACAGAAGCTCACCTTCTCCTATATGGGCATGGAGACCTTGACCATCAAGGCTGGACACGACATGAAGGTGATGATGAAGAGTGACACCAAACAGATCGGTGACGTGGTGGTCAACGGTTACTTCACTCGTAAGAAGCAGACCTTTACGGGTGCTGCTAAGACCATTACGGGCGACGAGATCCTCACCATCTCGCCGACAAACATTCTGCAGACCTTAGCCACACTTGACCCGAGTCTCAACATCCAGCAAAACAACGCTGCTGGTTCGAACCCTAACAGTGTGCCCGACCTAGTGATTCGTAGTACCACATCACTTGCCACCAACGACGAGGTGGGACTCAATGCACCACTCATTGTCATCGACGGTGTGGAGCAAAGCCTCTCTGCCCTCTACGACATTGATATCCATGACATAGAACGTGTAGACATTCTGAAGGATGCTTCTGCCACAGCTCTCTATGGTGAGAATGCTGCCAACGGCGTGATTGTCATCGAGCGCAAACGTGTGAGTCAGTCACCCGTGCGCATCCGCTACACGGTAACCCCCCAACTCAGCTTCGCAGACCTCAGCAGTTATAACTACTGTAATGCAGCACAAAAGTTGGAGTTGGAAAGACTTGCAGGCTTATATACTTCCACCGACGGTAGTTTGGACAACGACTATTACGAGAAACTCGCCTTGGTGAGCAGCGGACAGAACACAGACTGGAAGTCAAAGCCCATCCGCAACAGTTTCTCTCATGACCACTCACTCTCTGTGTCTGGTCGTGGTTCTGGTCTCGACTATAACGTCACCGCCAGCTATGCCAACACCCAAGGTGTGATGAAGGACGATGGCCGTAAACGTTATGGCATGAACATCTACCTTTCTTATACTGCCATCAACGACCTCGTCCTGACGCTGCGTGCTTCTCACGACCAGTTGAGCACCAACACTTCTAAGTATGGCAGTTTCTCCGACTACCTGAAGTGCAACCCTTACGATTCTCCCTATGACGAGTATGGCAATCTGCGCCGCAACCTGTCTTACGACATGAATAACCCACTCTACGAAGCATCGCTAAGCAGTTTTGGCAAGTCTGAGAGCCGCACCCAGGAGATATCACTCGATGCGCGCTACAACATCATGCCTACTTTCTATGTCACAGGTCAGGTGTCATACAACACCAGCCGCGGCACTAGCGACTCTTTCACCTCTCCTGAGTCAAACCTCTACACCAACACGACAGTACTGAAGGAGAAAGGTTCCTACACATTAGGAAACAGCAAATCGGATTCATGGGCAGCCAAATTGATTGCCAACTACATACACAACTTCGACAAGGACGGTACCATGCTGACCCTCAACCTCGGTGGAGAAATCAAGCGCACCGACAGTCAGTCGAGCACCATGCGTGCCTCAGGCTTCCTCAACGACAACCAAAACGACTTGGCATACGCCACCGCTTATCCTACGAGCGGAAGTCCTGCAGGCTCTGAGTCGTTGTCTACCAGCGTTGGTGCCTTCATTGCAGCCAACTTCATGTGGAAAAACCGCTATGTGGTGGATGGCTCTTACCGTTTGTCGGGTTCATCTAAATTCGGTAGCAACCACCGCTATGCACCTTTCTGGTCAGTAGGTCTAGGCTACAACCTCCACAACGAGGAGTTTATCAAGAAACTCGGATGGGTCAACACCCTGCGTCTTCGTGGTAGCTACGGTTTTACGGGTAGCGTGAAGTTTGACGCCTACCAAGCCATTACCACCTATAAATATAATAGCGACTATCTTGGCTACACTGGTGTGGGCGCCATTCCACTCGGCATGGCAAACCCCGACCTGAAGTGGCAGACCACTAAGAAATTCAACGTCGGTATCACCTCCTCTCTCTTGGGCGACCGCATGAATGTAAACCTCGACTTCTACAATGAGCGCACCTGCGACATGCTCATCGATAAGTCGCTTCCGCCATCATCGGGTGCTACATCCGTGAAGGCAAACTTGGGATCACAGACCAGTAACGGTATAGAGTTCTCTCTTTGGGGAAAAATCATCCAGACCAAGTACTGGCAGTGGACACTCTCTGTGAATGGCTTGCACTCTAAGACCGTCATTAACAAGATCTCTGAAGCACTCAAGCGCAAGAATGAACAAAACGCTACAGGTCAGACCTCCAGTGGCTCCATCTCTACCTCGCCACTGGCACAGTATCGTGAGGGTGAGTCTCCATCGGCTATCTACGCAGTGCGTTCTGCCGGCATAGACCCAGCAACAGGTAAGGAAATCTTCATCAAGGCGAATGGAAGCTACACCTACACATACGACTCCAAAGACCAAGTTTCATGTGGTGACACCAATCCTATTTTGCAGGGTAGCATCTCCACCATGTTGAAATATCGTTCGTTCTCTTTGAGCGCCAGCTTCTCCTACCGCTTTGGTGGTGACATGTATAACTCCACCCGTGCCTCCAAGGTTGAAGGCATCAACCCGAAGTACAACTGTGATGTGCGTGCCTTCACCGAGCGTTGGAAGCAACCGGGCGATGTGGTTCCCTATCTCAACATCTCCAAGACAGGCGGCAGCTCAGACACCTATACCGACCGCTTCATCGAGAAAGACAACGAGCTCTATCTGTCAAGTGTGTATCTGCAATACGATGTTCCTACTTCGTTCCTCAAGAAGCTGCACATACAGAAGCTCTATGTGGGTGTGGGAACAGAAGACCTCTTCCGCATCACTGCTGCCAAGTATGAACGTGGTACCTCCTACCCCTACAGCCGCAGCATCAACATGTCGGCAAGCGTGACCTTCTAATGGGAATTATATATCAAAGACATAACAACATAATATACAATATAATGATGTGTAAGAAACATTTCAACATACATTCCGCACGACTGGTGTGGGCGTTTATAGGAATGGTGGCACTCTCTTCGTGCAACGACTTCCTCGACGTGCGTCCAAAATCAGAGAAGGTGGAAGACGAACTGTTTAAGAACGCCGATGGCTTCGAGTCTGCCATCTATGGCGTATATGGTTCGTTGCAAGCCAGTTCGGCTCTCTATGGCAAAGACCTGTATTGGGGCTTGACCGACTGCATGGCACAAGACTTTGACCAAAACAGCGTAGAGGCGGGCACACGTGCCGCTGAGCGCTACCAATATGACAACACCTACCTCAAGTCGCGCTTCGCCAACGTGTGGACAGGTGCCTACGTGAGCATCGGCTATGCCAACAACGTGCTGAAGAACCTGGAGGGACGCAGCAAGAGTGAACTTCCTCTCTACAACCTATACAAGGGTGAAATGCTCGCCATCAGGGCTTATCTGCATTTCGACCTCTTGCGTCTCTTCTGTTCAACCAACAAAGAGAAACAGGGCATCCCCTACACCACCACCTACACCATGACGGAGAATGAGTTCAAGACCGTAGGTGAGGACTATGAACTGATTCTCAAAGACCTGCTTGAGGCAGAACAGTTGCTTGAGGAAGAGAAAGATGTCATTGTCTATCCCCGTGACAACAGTCAGTACTTCAAATTCCAGACTTACCGCGAAACCCACTGCAACTACTATGCTGTGCTGGGCATGCTCGCCAAGGTGTACTGGATGAAGGGCGACATGGAGAATGCGGGCAAATACGCCAAGATGGTCATCGATAGCAAAAAGTTCCCTCTGGCAGAACCATCTGAAATCAAGGACCTCTTCGCAGGCAAACTCTCACCGAAGGAAACCTTGTGGGGCATTTATTCCAACACCTACAACGACACCGCCAATGGTTATCTCTACAAATACCAGTCATATTCCAGCTATGACCCCTACACCGACGAATCTGGTGCCACTCACCTCATGCCTTACGACAAAGTGTATTCGCAAGATGTGACAGGCATCGACCAAGACTATCGCAAGAACTGGTTTAAGAGCGGTTCGGGCTATGTGCGCTGCTTGAAGACGGTAGACTACTACACCATTGAGGAAAGCCAGAACGTGCCCAAGGACTGGGTGACACGCATCTCGGGCATCAACATGCTCCACGTGTCGGAACTCTACCTCATCGCGGCAGAAGCCTTCTTGGAAAGCAACTATGCATTAGCAGTGGAATACTTCAATGCAGAGACCAATTCCCGCGGACTCCCTTCGTTAAGAAGTGGTGTGACCCTCACCAAGGATATGATCTTCAATGAGTATCACAAGGAGATGTTCGGCGAAGGCCAGGTGTGGTATAACATGAAGCGCCTCAACAAAGACATCACCTCTAACCTCGACAGCAAGGTGATACCAGCCAGCGAGGATATCTATGTGATTCCAATTCCGCAAGACGAGTTGAACTACAGAAACTAAACGAAGGAGCGAGAGAAAACAATGAAAAACAAGATTTATACCTTGGTTGTGGCTGCCGTAGCACTGCTTGCGGTGAGCTGCGAGGAAGACTATAAGTTGTATGACACTACGCAGAAGGATTCTGTGTTCTTCGACTATGAGAACAGCAATCAGACTGCCGACTCGGTCATCACCTATAACTTCGACTTCGACATCGCCCAAGAGCATGTCGTCAACATCCCCATTTCGCTGATGGGCATACCGAAGACTAATGCCAGAACGATTGACTTAAAAGTGATTGCCGACTCTACAGATATGGTGGAGGGCGTCAACTACACTATAGAGCGGTCCGAACTGGCAGCTAACGCCATCAGCGACACCGTGAAGATTAAACTTTTGCGCAACAATGACCCCGAGATACAAACCAAGCAGAAGAAACTCCGCATCGCCATCGTGGAGAGCGGTGACTTGCGCCCTACGGGACAAGACTTCTTCACCATCAAGTATTCAGACATTCGTCCTGAGCGTCCGTTGTGGTGGGGTTTATACTATAAATTACCCGTGTACACTTATGAGAATGCGCAGTTGTTCTTCAAATATTTCTATGAATTAGCACCTAAAGCAGACAAGTCTGTGTATGATGAACTCATTGACAAATACGGAGAATATTTCATCAACGCCGAAGATATGGGTGGTCCTCTAGCTCTCTATATGGAATT
>CAVKQP010000017.1:0-17752 GCA_963658165.1 Clostridium sp. CAG:302
CCTCAGTGAGGATACGGTTCAGGAGGTCTAAGTATTGTTTCATATTTTATAGATTGTTCTTGATGATGATGCCAGTCATGGGCGGCGTGTCGGGCACATGACTGCTTTTGATTTTCCACTCTGAAGGATAGAGGTTGTTGGCGCGGTTGCCAATGTTCTTTACAAATCCTATCGGCGTGCCGCCAGCATAGGTGAGCACAACGTGTCCGATGGGTGTGCCGGCAGGCAGCGTGACAGCTTCGCTTCGCAGATAAGCCACAGCAGTTTTGTAGTCTACCTCAACCATGGGGAATGCACTCCTATTCAGAAGGGGCGACAATGCCAATGACTGCGATGGGATGAGGCTCTTGCCTTTCACCGTACCCAAGGTGATGCCAGCGTGCAGTATCTTCAGACTCGCTGCTGCGGCATAGCTCTCCGCCCAATCTTGTGGTATGGCTCTAACGATGTCACCCTCTGTGTGTATGTCAAAATGCGACTGATCACTAATCCAATTCGGGATAGCCGTCTGCTTGTGGTTGTCTTTGCGGTTGTCGCGTCGTCGGTCTTTTCGCTTTTTCTCCTTTCCTTGTGCCCTTGTAGGAACTTCCTCGTTGCCAGGTTTTCGGAATACGCATACGAAAAGTCCCTCGGTTCGTGTAGTCCCGGGGATGAAACGATAGACGGGCAACTGCTCGTGCCCCTTTGCTAGCGAACCTGTGATGTGCCACGAAGGGTCCACATCTACGGTGAGCCACTCACCGCCCAACTCGCGTTCTATCCACAATGCGTTCTCTTCGTCTTCGAGTGTATTGAACGTACAGGTGGAGTAGATGAGCAGTCCACCCGGTTTCAGACATTGCCAAGCGTCTTCCACAATGTCGCGTTGCAGTCGCCAACAGTTGTCCACATTCTGTTGGCTCCATTCCCCGATGGCTCCTTCGTCTTTGCGAAACATCCCTTCGCCCGAGCAGGGCACGTCGGTCAGTATCACGTCGAAGGTGAGTCCCGACTTGCGGTAGTCTTTGGGGTAGTTGTTGGTCACCACGATGTCGGGGTGTCCGAACTTCTGCAAGTTTTCGGCAAGCACATGGGCGCGTGTGCGCATCGGCTCGTTGCTGAACAATAGACTGCCTTCTGGCAAGGCGGTGCGTGCCTCCGTCGACTTGCCTCCAGGGGCAGCACATAGGTCGAGCATCATCACTGGACGGTCTACATACTGGCGTAAGATGCGGTCGATGAACATCGATCCAGCCTCTTGCACATAGTAGGCTCCCGCATGAAAGAGCGGGTCGAAGGTGAAAGCCGGCCGTTCGGACAGGTAATATCCCGTCTCACACCATGGCACACGCTCACCCTGAGCCATAGAGGTCTGCTTAAAAGGATTGACGCGGATGCTCACGGGCGGTTCCTCTTCAAACGCTTTCATGAAGCGTGCGAAGCGTTCCTCTCCCATGGTTTGGCGTGTCTGTGCGATGAAAGATGGGTCTAAAGTGGTGCTCATGTGCATATCTAATCAAAGGAGAACTCCAAGTCTTCGTTCGCCTGTTTGCTTGTCTTTTTCTTCGTTTGCGGCATCTCTTTCAGTTTGCCGTCCTTGTCAAACATGCCGTAGGTGGTGCGGAGCACGGTGAACTCGGTGCGGCGGTTCAACTGGTTGCATATCTCTTGATGCTCTTTCGTTTGTTTCTTGATAAAATCTTCGGTCAGCACGTCGCCCTCTTTGAGCCAAGTGTAGGTCTCGGTGAGCTTCTTCCTGATCTTCTTGGGCTTCTCTTTTCCGTAGCCCACCGGTGTAAGACGGTCGCGGGCAATGCCTTGGCTGGTCAGGTAGTTGACCACGGTTTCGGCGCGTCGTTGCGAGAGTACCTTATTATATTCGGCGTTTCCACGATAGTCGCAGTGGGCACTCAATTCGATAGTCACGTTCGGGTTCTCGTTGAGCAACTCTACCAACTCGTCAAGCGCTTGCTTCGAGTCGGTGCGAAGCGTAGCTTTGTCGAAGTCGTAGAAGATGTTGTCGATCATCACAGGGACGGAAATCGATGCCAAGGGGAACTGCAACGTGTATTCTTTCGACTCGGTGACCACAGGCACCTTTAGTTCTTCTTTGTGATTCAAGAACCCTTTGCAGGTGGCCATGATGATGTAGTCCACGTTGGGATTGATCACTTGTGTGAACGAACCGTCTCCTTTTACGTTCAAGCGGAGGTTAGTACCGTCGTTTCCCACCATGTATACTTGTGCGGCGGGCAATTCGTAGCCGTCCTTTTCATACACCCATCCCTTGATGGTCTGTACGATTTCTGGGTTGTCAAAGCTATAGATGTGGTCCCAACCTCTGCCGTCTCCGCGGTTGGAAGAGAAGAATCCTCGGTTGAGTGCGCCCTCAAAGGTCATGCCGAAGTCGTCGCCCTGCGAGTTCAACGGATAGCCAGGATGCTCTAAATGCCACTTGCGGTCTTTGCCCACCTTGGCAATAAAGATGTCTAATCCACCCATTCCGGGGTGCCCGTCAGACGAGAAATACAGGTCGCCATTGGGTCTGAACGAAGGAAACTCTTCGTTGCCCGGCGTGTTGATGGGCTCACCCACATTCTCCACGCCGCCTAGTCCGGCACTCGTCAGCCTCACTCGCCAAATGTCCAACCCGCCTTTGCCGCCCGGCATGTCCGATACGAAATAGAGCCACTGGCCGTCGGGCGATATGGCAGGGTGGGCGAAACTCGACAACGTGTCGCGTGACAATTCCACTTTCTCAGCTTTTGCCCACGAGGCATCGCTACGGTTAGACACCATGATGTTGGCATATCGAGGATAGGAAGGGTCGGTGGCACACTGCGTAAGATACATCTCCCGTTGGTCGGGAGAGAAACAACAGGCGCCTTCGTCATACTCTGTGTTGACGCCACCTGCCACTGCTTCTGGCTTGCTCCACTTTCCCTTGTCGTCTTTCTGCGACACAAAGATGTCGCCAGCCTTACTGCCCGTGATGCCGCTCAGCTCGTCGCCAGAGGCTTCGTTGCGTGTGGAGGTGAAATAAAGTTGGTCATATTGATCGCCGAAGAGCATGGGCGAGTAGTCGTCACGGCGCGAATTGAACACGTCCATGCGCTTCACCGTGTAGCGAGAGCCTTCTTTCTTCCAGATGGGAGCCATCTCTGCCGACTTCAGTCCGTTGCGTGCCAACTCGTTGTTGGGCATCGAGTCGAGCACCAGACGGAACTCCTTGGCAGCCTCCTTATACTCTCCGTTGCGAAGCAGTTGGCGGGCAAATGCCAAGTGGGTGCCAATGCTGTCTTGCTTATAGCGTATCTGGTTGCGGAAAGAAGCGATAGAACGCTGCGACGAGTTGATGCGTGCGTAGGCATAAGCCATCTTTGAGGCTATCTGTCCACGCTTGTCACGCTCGCTGGCAGGGGTCTTTGCATAGGCTTGCTTGAACTCGTTGGCTGCATCGTAGTATTCGCCGAGGGCGAGAAACTTCTCGCCCTTTTTCAGGTTCTTGTCGGCTCCGCACGATGCCAAGAGCACGATGACGGTCAACAAAAATAAGATTCTTGTCTTCGGCATAACGTCTGAAGTTATTGTTTTTGTGCGGGAAGTATTGTTAGAACATATTTTCCCGCAGCAGCTATTCGCTGAATGGTTTTCTGAAATTGCACCCTTCGCGCCAACGCGAGCATCCGTAGGCAGCCTTTCCCTTGATGATGGTGCCCTTGCCGCATACGGGACACGGTTTTCCTACCAACTCGTCCGTAGCGGCTGGAGTGACAGTGGGGTGTGGCTTGAGTGTGGCTGACTTGGGTGCACTCCGCTTCACGGCAGTCGCCTTGGGCGCCGTGTTGCGCTTGCGGGGCGTCTTTTTCTTCAAGTCTTCGTCGGTGGTAATTGCCACATGACGGTTGGAATTGTCGGCGAGCACATCGTTCACGATTTCGTGAATCTGCTCTTTCAGTCCCGTGATAAACGCTCCGGCTTCATATTTCTTGTGCTCTATGTCGCGGAGTTTCTTCTCCCAGATGCCCGTCAACTCGCAACTCTTGAGCAGTTCCTCGTGGATGGTGTCGATCAGTTCGATGCCTGTAGGGGTGGCAAGCAGGTTCTTGCGCTCTCGGCGGATGTAGTGCCGCTTAAACAAAGTCTCGATGATGCCGGCACGCGACGATGGTCTGCCGATGCCGTTCTCCTTGAGTGCGGCGCGCAGTTCGTCGTTGTCGACAAACTTGCCTGCCGTTTCCATGGCGCGGAGCAGGGTGGCTTCTGTGTAGTATTTGGGTGGGGTGGTATATTTCTCAGTGAGGGTGGGCTGGTGCTCTCCTGTCTCTCCTTGTGTGAAGGTGGGCAGGGTGCGTTCTTCATCACCTTTCTTCTCTTCGTTTTCCTGCACTTGTTCTTCCTTGCCGTAGACGGTGCGCCACCCTGGACTGAGTATCTCCTTGCCCGTCACCTTGAACTCTACGTCCTCGACTTTGCCTAGTACGGTGGTGGTAGAGAACTTACAGTCGGGATAGAAGACTGCGATAAAGCGCTTGACAATCAGGTCGTAGACATTGCGCTCCAAGTCTGTTAGGTTCATGGCGGCTACCCCTGTCGGTATGATAGCGTGGTGATCGGTCACCTTAGAAGTGTCGAATACTCGTTTGCTTTTGGGTAGTGCTTTGCCCAATAGTGGCTGAGTGAGTGCCTCGTAACCGCGCAGACCGCGCAGCGTACTGGGACATTTGGGATAGATGTCATCGCTTAGGAACTGGGTGTCAACACGTGGGTAGGTGGTCAGTTTCTTCTCATATAGCCCTTGTATCAGGTTGAGTGTCATCTCGGCGGAATAGCTGAACTTCTTGTTGCATTCCACTTGCAGCGATGTCAAGTCGAACAGATGCGGAGCCGCTTCCGTGCCATTCTTCTTCGTCACACTGGTCACCACAAATGGTTTCCCCTCTATAGAGGCAAACGAAAGTTCTCCTTCTTCCTTCGAGGTAAACTTGCCCTTGGTGGCTGTAAATAGGGTATCGCGATAGATAGTAGACAGTACCCAATAAGGTTCTGGCTTGAACTGTTCTATTTCCTTTTGCCTGTTCACGATGAGGGCGAGCGTCGGAGTCTGCACACGTCCGATACTAAGCACCTGCTTGTTCTGCCCATACTTCAGTGTATAGAGCCTCGTGGCATTCATGCCCAATATCCAGTCGCCGATGGCACGGCTCATTCCCGCCATGTAGAGCGATTGGTATTCCTCTTGGTCTTTCAGATTTTGAAAGCCCTCCTTGATGGCTTCGTCGGTCATCGACGATATCCAAAGACGCTTCACAGGGCATTTGGCCTGTGCTTTCTGCATCACCCAGCGTTGAATGAGCTCTCCCTCTTGCCCAGCGTCACCGCAGTTGATGATGCCGTCGGCTTTCTTCATTAGTTTTTCAATGATAGAGAATTGCTTCTTGATGCCATCGTCTTCAATCAGTTTGATGCCGAAACGCTGTGGTATCATCGGTAGTGCAGACAGGCTCCATCGCTTCCACATGGGGGTGTAGTCATTGGGTTCTTTAAGCGTACACAGGTGACCGAATGTCCAGGTCACCTGATATCCGTTTCCCTCCATATACCCTGTGTGCGAATCGTTGGCTCCGATGATGCGTGCAATGTCCTTTGCTACGCTTGGTTTCTCGGCTATACAAACTATCATCTATTCTTTTCCTTTTGTTGTAAATAAGGTGCAAAGTTAATGCTTTTTCCCCACTTTATGGTTGTTAATAGCCCAAATCTTCGTCCACAAGGATGACGATGTGACGCTTGGCAGGGTGCGAATTGCGCAGGAAATGGATGTAGTTGCAGATGCTTTCGGGCGAGTTGCAGTTGTGGCAGATGCCGTCTTTCTGACAAGGCGTGTTGATATCGAAACGGGCGGCGTTGATGGGAGCTGCCGTAGAACGTGCTCGCGCCAATGCCGAAGGCACGTCTTGGCACACCTTGTTGAGGCCCACCACAAAGATAACCCGCTTGGGGCCCCATGTGATGGCTGCCACTCGGTTGCCGTTACCATCAATGTTCACCAACACACCATCCTCAGTAATGGCATTCGCACTGCTCAGATAGAAGTCGCAGTCGAATGCCTTGCGATAGATTTCTTCCTTCTGCTCGGGGGTGGTGATGGTGTCGCGGTCATAGACGGTGTATTTCCCCTTGTTCAGCGCAGCGGTAATTCCTGTGGCTCTGATGCTCACCGATCCTCCCCAAGTCACACTGCTACCCTCGGGCATCAGCGCTTTCACCTGTTCTATGGCGTCGGCAGCGGTCTTGCAGAAGTAGGCTTCAAAATGTCTGCGTTCCAGATTGGCTATCATCTTGTGTGCCAATTTCTCATTGCGTATTTCTCTTGGTGTGCTCATAAACGAATCGTTGTAGTTTATTTTCTCACAAAAATACGGCTTTTCAGTGATATTCTTCGTATCTTCGTGCAAGTTTTATCGTTTTTTGAGGTTATATAGTTGTAACGCGACAAGATTAGACCATGTATAAACTATTCATATATATCATGATGCCGTTCTTGCTACTTGCCTTTTCTGCATGTGGCAATACGGACGACGATATGCCTCAGAACGGACTGGCAAATGGGGAAGAACTCACCTACAAGGGTGTGTGGGCGTTTGCCGATCAGCGCGTAGACGGCACGATGAAGGTGTCTGCCACGCAGTTTCAATATCCCGATTTCCCCATGCCACAGTTGCTCTCCGTCTTGTTCCCAGAGCGGCAGGCGACCAGTCAGACGGGCACCTACGGCATGGAATATACCTTGCAGGGAACATCAGACAAGGCTGCCTACTATCTGCTACGCGACAATGTTTGGCAGGCGGAAGTGAAGATAGACGGCAACACACGCACCCTACGGTTAAATTTCATCACGCTTCCGCTCGTCTCGGGCTTCCATACAGGCAACCAAGCCACCTATTCCAGCATGTCGGATAGCTACATGGTCACGTTGCGCCTCACTAGTTATGAACTTGTAGATGCCAACGGCGTGGTGGATGAACAGGCAGAAAGCGGACTGACACTCACGTTCTCAACCCGAAAATAACAGTCAATAGCAATATAAATTGGAATCAGAAGAGCAACTTCAACAGGGCGTTAAGCAAGGCGATCGCGCTGCCATGCACGAGGTGTATGAGCGTTATGCGGGCTATGCAGCTGCCGTGGTCAGACGCTATGTGGCAGACCGCGATGCTGCACACGACTTGTTGCAAGACAGTTTCGTAAAGGTGTTTACACGAATCAGCACCTTTACCTATCGCGGGGAAGGCTCTCTGCGGGCATGGATCTTGCGCATTGTGGCGAACGAGTCGCTCAACTACGTGCGTCAGAACCAGAAGTTCTCGTTCACCGACGATGTGCCCGACGCTCCCGATGAGAACCCCGACGTGGGGTTAGTGCCCTCTGACGTGCTGATGGATATGGTTGCCCAACTGCCTCCAGGCTACAGAATGATACTCAACCTCTTTGTTTTCGAGGGGAAGAAGCACACCGAAATAGCCCGCATGTTGGGCATTAGCGAGGGAACATCGGCTTCGCAATACCTCAGAGCTAAGCGTATGTTGGCACGCATGATTAAGGATTACATCAAAAGACAATGACATGAACAAAGATAATTGGACAGACTTACTACGCGAAAAATTGGCTGACGAGCAGTCGCCCGTGCCCGACGGACTGTGGGCAGACATTGAGCGACAACTCGAAGCCTCCTCTTCCGCACCTCGTAAACCGCGTGTGGTGCCGCTCCGTCGGTGGGTGGCAGCCGCAGCGTGTGTGCTTGTACTCATGGGCGTGGGACTCTCTTTGTGGCATACCACCCCCGATTCTCCTTCCCGGATGGTGCGGTCTTCAGTAGCCGTACGGCAGTCTACACCTACGGAATCCACCCATTCTTCGTCGGCTTCCGCCACTCTTATCAATGCTTCTTCCCCTTTGCTCGCTGTGGTGAATGTGGAGAAGAGTGCTCAGCATGCTATATATAATAAGGTGGAAAATGCACCTGAGGTCTTAACGGAGCCCGCTGACGGCAACACTTCTGCCGATACCATGGCAGTGAAGATACCGAAATCAAGAACGATTGTCACTTCTCCCCGTGCAGGAAGAACACCCGCAGAACCGATGTGCACACAGTTTGCCGTAGCCAAGTCTGTGCGTCACTCTGGCTGGAGCACAGGTGTGTATGCCGCCAATATGATGTTAGGCAACATGTCGAGTGGGGTTAGCACCTCGCCCGTGCTTGCCGTGATGTCGAACAACGTGTCGATGGATTTCCCCGACAACGAGTTTCTTGCAGCCTCGTCCATGCCCCGCTATGTGGAAGACGCCAAGGAGAAGGCTGACCACAAGGTACCCGTCAGTGTGGGTGTGTCGGTGAAATACCGATTGGATGACCGTTGGGCGTTGTCCACAGGCTTGGTCTACACTTGGCTACGCTCTGATTTCACCCATCAGGTGAGCGGCAATAGCATCGTCGACGAGCAGACACTCCACTACATAGGCATCCCCTTGAAGGCGGAATATCGGGTGTGGAGCATTGGCAACTTGCACACTTACGTGTCGGCAGGCGGTGAAGTGGACAAGAACATCAAGGCGAAAATCACTACCGATGGCGTGGATAGCGATGTTCATAAAGACCGTCTGCAGTGGTCGGCAGATGCTGGCGTGGGTGTGCAGTATGACATTGTGCCTCAGTTGGGCGTCTATGTGGAACCCAGCATGAAGTATTATTTCAACAATCACTCATCACTTGAAAACTCGTTCAAGGACAAACCTTGGAACTTTAACCTACAGTTTGGCGTGCGCTGGAATATCAATAATAACAGGAAGTAGTTTTGCTTTATTGGATAATAATACCTAATTTTGCAGCCAAAAACAACATATGAGCAAAGGAAAACTACAGAAATTTGCCGAGATGGAAACCTTCAAGAATGTGTTTCAATACCCGTTCTCGGTGGTGGAAAATGTGCCTTTCGAGATGAAAGGCAAGTGGCGAGAGCAATATTTCCGCAATGACAACCCCATCGTGCTAGAGCTTGGCTGCGGCAAAGGAGAATATACGGTGGGGTTGGCCAAACTTTTTCCCGACGTCAACTTTATCGGTGTCGACATCAAAGGTGCCCGTATGCACACGGGAGCCAAGCAGGCACTGGAGGAAAACTTGCCCAATGTGGCATTCCTTCGCACCAATATCGAGATTATAGACCGCTTCTTTGCCGAAGGCGAGGTGCAGGAAATCTGGCTCACATTCAGCGATCCGCAGATGAAGAACCCACGTAAACGGCTCACCAGCACCTATTTCATGGAACGCTATCGCCGCTTCTTGGTAGATGGCGGACTCATTCATCTGAAGACCGACTCCAACTTTCTCTTCACCTATACCACCTATATGGTCAACGGCAACCAGCTGCCTGTGCTTTTCCGCACCGAAGATCTCTACCACACCGAGGGCTTCGACGAGCAGACTGCTAAGATATTAGGCATACAGACCTACTATGAAAGTCAGTGGATAGAGCGTGGCTTGAACATCAAATACATGAAGTTTCGCTTACCTCACGCAGGCACGCTCACTGAGCCAGACGTAGAGATACCACTCGACGACTACCGTAGCTATCATCGCAACAAGCGCAGTAGTTTGGAGACAAGCAAGTGATGCGATGCGCCTCTCTTGCTTTCGTCAATGATAAACAAATCGGGCAGACTTGCATCAGCAGGCCTGCCCGATTTCGTAAATAGGAGTTTCTATTGATTTATCTGTATTGGCTCAACTTCGGATATTTGCTATACAGATTCTTGTTCTGCAGTTCCTCAGTGGCATGAATGCGGTAGAGGTAGTAGATGCTATTCTTTGTGAAGGCTGAACCATCGGGTAATTTCGTGGTGTAGTGACCTTCGCCCGTAGCCGTTTCTGGCTCGTTCTCTGTGTCGTTGTCCTCATATACTGTCACACCTTCCACCTCGCGAGCCTCACGTTCTACGCTTTGCTGGTTGCGTATAATGTCGGTTAAGGCAAAGCCTTCGCCCCACAACTCCTTGCGGCGCTCCATCCAAATGGCCTCGAGCAAGGCGTCGCCTGTAGCGTTAATGGCAGGTGCGGTCTTGCCATCCTTCATTCGTGCCTGCTGCAAGTCGTGCAGCAACTCGCGGGCTTCGCTCTCTTTGTTGAGATGGGCAGCGGCTTCTGCCTTGATGAGATAGATCTCTGAGGTGCGCATCAGAACAAGGTTGGTCAAGTCATTATCCTCATCTACCATCTTAAACTTATCGTTTAACAGGCGTATAATCTCTCCTCCTTGTAGGGTGTAACCCCACTGTTTGTAGAGGTCGCCGCGGTAGTCGTCTTCGCTAAACTTGTCTGCGAAGTTGGGGTCAACGCAAAGACTGCCATAGCCGTTGAGCGAGTTGCTCATGAACCAACCCACATAGGCTCCGTCGCAGTCGTCGAGTGTTGAGGTGTATGCCCACAACCATTCCTGGTTGGTATAGTCGTTGAAGCCCTCTTTATACTCGTTTTCGGTCATCAGATAGTCATTGCGCTCCAACACTTGTGACGCATAGTTGTAGGCATCCTCCCACTGACGAGCATAGAGACTGGTGCGGGCGAGCAAGCCCAATGCCACCGTATAGTCAATTTTGTATTGGTTGGTTTGTGCCGAACCGTGTGCATAGCTCGAAGGTATCAGCTCTACTGCTTTCTTCAGGTCGCTGAGTGCTTGTGCGTAAACCTCAGATACGCTCGATGCAGGATTGCCGCTCAGGGCAGTGCCGAGGGTAGTTGGCTCCGTATAGATGGGCACGCATACGGCGTTCGGGTCCTTGTCGATGGCGAACGAATAGTGAGAAGCCAGCATCATATACATGAATCCGCGGGTGGCATAGGCTTGACCCTTGATGCGGTTTTTGTCGCTCTGTGTGCCTGAAGCATTGTCTACGTAGGCAATAATGTTGTTGCTGTTGTTGATGGCATCGTAGCACATGGTCCAGCAGAGGCGCACATGTTGGGCGCGACTATAGCCCGCTGTGAGGTTATAGCCGTCATCGAATCCATAGCTCTTTGCCTTCACGCAGTCGCTGCCCATGAATTCGTCGTTGAGCATGATGGATCCCAAGCCAATAGATTGGTAGCTAAGGCCATCGTTGAACACATTGCTCCATGTGCCGCGTATTACGTCGTCGGCATACGCGGTACTCTTGAACGCATTGTCGGCATCGAGCGAAGTGGTCGGCGCGGTGTCGAGGTTGCAGGCTGTGAGGGTGGCAAGCGATGTGAGTGCCACGCCTATCTTGGTGATATATTTGTTCATTGTCCTTTTCCTTTTACCTTTAAAGTTTAACATTGATACCGAATGAAATGGTCTTCATGGCAGGGTAACGATAGCTCACCAAACCACTAAGTGGTTGCTCAGGGTCGAGACCCTGCTGGCTATGCAGTGTGAAGAGGTTTTCAGCCTGCACAAACACGTTCACATCTTTCATATATGCGTTGCGCACGAGGCTTTGTGGCAACTGATAGTTCAGCGTGACAGTCTTCAAACGAAGGTAGCTACGGCTTACGAGCCAGCGTGAAGACGAACTGGTGAAATAGCTGGTGCCACTATATACGAGCTTCGGAATGTCGGTGTAGCGGTTGTCTTCCGTCCAACGGTTGAGCATATCTTTGCTAAGTGTGTTGCCGTTTCCACCTGTCAAACTTATCATGCCGATGTAGTCGTTATTATAGAGCTTGCCGCCCAAAGCATAGGAGAACTGTGCCGAGAGGGTAAGTCCTTTCCAACGAACATCGGTAGAGAAACCACCGCTCAGGGTGGGCAACGAACTGCCGCACTTCACTTTGTCTATCTCTTGGTTCAGACTATTATAGTCTTCCGTCACCTGTTTGTTGCCGTCTTCGTCATAGTAGTACCACTGTGGATTACCATTGTCGGGGTTCACACCAGCCCATTCATAGAGCCAATAGTCGTAGAGCGATCCGCCCTTAACCCACTTCTTGTTGCTCTGCCACATTACATCGCTAGGCAATTCTACGATTTTGTTCTTGTAGGTGGTGGCGTTCACAGAGAGTTTCCAGGTCCAGTCCTTGGTGCGGATGGGTGTTCCGTTGAGGGTAAATTCCCATCCGTAGTTCTTCAGTTTGCCGATGTTGGCATCAATACTGCTATAGCCCGATGAAAGAACAAGTTCGCGAGCGAAGAGCAAATCCTTAGATGCGCGTTCCCAATACTCGATAGTACCCGACAAACGGTCGCCGAAGAAACTGAAATCTAAGCCTACGTTGGTGTTCAAGTTGGTTTCCCAAGTCAGCTCAGGCGTAGCCATACGTGATGCATAGAGCGAGTTTTCGCCTTGGAACTTGCTGATGCTGTAGAGTGCTTGATAGGCGTAGTAGCCCACGTTGTCGTTGCCTTGTGCACCGTAGCTAGCACGGAGCGTAAGGTTATCTATCCATTTCAAGGGTTGTATCCACTTCTCGTTAGAGATGCGCCATGACCCGCCGACAGACCAGAATGTGCCCCAACGGTGGCCTGGAGCGAAGCGTGAAGAACCATCGGAGCGGAGCGAAACGCTACCGAAGTAGGTGCGCTTGTAAGAATACTCTGCGCTACCGAAGAAACTGAGCAACTTATACTGGTCGCTGTTACCGCCGAACGACTGGAGTGTGGAAGCCGCATCGGGCTCGTAGTAGCCCTCGGCAATGGAGCCAGAACGTTGTCCGCTGAAGTTAGAAGTGTTGTATTCGTAGTACTCTTGACCCACCATGGCATGCACGTTATGCACATCTGCGAAGGTGTGCTCATAGTTGATCACGTTGTTAATGGTGAATCCAGTGTTGCGGGTGTTGCCTTTATAGGATGTTCCCACAGGGTTTTTGCCATACGTAGGGTTTGAGTAGTCGTGTTGGAACAAACTGTTGTAGTCCAGATTGGCAGTCAGTTTGTAGCTCAAATCCTTGATAGGCTTAATCTGAATAAATCCTTGCAAGGTGGCTGCATCGCGGTTACGATTGTGCTTGTCGTAGTACATGGAGTGTGCTAAGTTCATGCCCGAGTAGCTGTTGGCGCGATATTTGCCATAGTCGGGAATGCGGTTGCCACTCTCGTCGAGCAAATAAGCACCTGTGTCGGTGTCGCGCTGATAGACGGGATAGAACGAGGGCATGTTGCGAGCAAAGAGTACCACATTGTCTGTACGGGTGTCGTTCTGCTTCGGATAGCTCTGTGAAGAGTGTGCTGCCGACAGGTTCATGCCCACCTGCAACCAACTCTTCAAGTCGGAAGTCACGTTAGCACGCACGTTGTAGCGCTTGAATCCTGAACAGATATAAGCACCTTGGTCGTCCAAATAGCCCAATGAAAGATAGTATTTCGAGTTCTTGCTGCCGCCCGAAACGCGTGCGCTCAAGTCGGTATAGTGCGCATTCTGGGTCAGTGCATCCTCCCAACTATCATCCCACAACGGAGTAGCGCCGCTTACAATCTTTCCGTCCGTACCCACAGGCTGTGCATACTTCGATCCGTAAGGGTTGATGCCGAGCACGCTGACCACGTTGTTCGAAGCCTTAGTGGCAGCATCGGCAGCTGAAAGACCATCTTTTACATACTTGTTGCGCATGGCTTCCCACTGCAATTCGAAATATTCGTTGGTCGAAAGTTGGTTATAGTCTGCCACGGCACGGCTCGAGAAACCATATTTGGCGGTCAACTCGATGGTCGGGGCAGCGCCCTGTGCACCTTGCTTGGTGGTGATCATCACCACACCGTTGGCTGCGCGCGAACCATAGAGAGAGGCTGCTGCGGCATCTTTGAGCACTGTTACCGATGCGATATCCTGACTGGAGATGTTGGCAAGTTTGCCGTCGTAGGGCACTCCGTCTACCACATAAAGAGGAGTAGTCGATGCGTTGACCGAACCTACACCGCGGATATACACCGCTGCATCCTCTCCCGGCTGACCGCTTGTGGCAAACGACTGCAAACCAGCCACGGTGCCTTGCAGCGCTTTAGACACACTGCTCACCTGTGAATTAGAGATTTTATCGCCCGAAACCACACCGGCAGAACCAGTGAAGGTAGACTTAGCACGTGTTCCATAAGGCACTGTGATGACCACTTCGTTCAGGTTTTCAGAACTTTCTGCCAGTTTCACCAGCAGTTGGGTCTTGCCTTTCACGGGTACAGTCACCGTGTTGTATCCCACAGAAGTGAATTGTAATGAGGCGTTCTTGTCGGCTTCAATGCTGAATTTACCATCTATTGAAGTCATGGTTGCTACCTTTTGTCCCAGCACCTTGACGGTTACGCCAGGAATAGACTCTCCGTTAGTGTCCTCGACAGTTCCGCTTATCTTGATTTTCTGGGCATGAGCGCAGACAACGACAAGCAAAGCTATCAGGACAGAAAACAATCTGTTCATAACTTTGTCGTTAAAATTTAAAAACTAAATGTATAATTCTCTCTCTTTAAAAGTACTATTTACTAAATCTTTCTGGGGCTTCTCTTCGAAGCTATATGCTGATTTTATCTTTTTAATTGGTAGTTAAAGCGGCGCAAAATTAATAAATAGAAATAGTAAAAGGATTGAAGTAAAATATAATTTAGCGTTTTTTTTTTATAAGTTAACGGTTAGTAAGCATAGCTTTCTAACCCCCTCAGGCGAAGCAAAGCGCGGGCTATTATTATGTCGATAGTAAGTATATTGTAAGGGAATTTCTAAGTTACGAAATATGAGACTGCCTTCTACGACTCGTAACTCTGCCTTTTGCAAGTGCTGAGAGGCAGAGTTACGAGTCGTAAGAGGCAGTCTCATTTAATGGTACTGAGATTCTGTAAGATACAAAGTGGCTCTTTGAGGTATCTGAGGAAAATGTTTATAAAATGGAGTAAATATTTTTCTGAGCATCAAAAGAACGACTGACTCTGTGAAAGCCCTTTAGATGGAGAATAGGGCAGGGGCTTTCACGATGATATTCTCGCCCGTCACGGGGTGGCGGAAACGCAGTTCTTCGGCATGCAGATAGAGTCGGTCGGCAGGTTTTCCGTAAAGAGGGTCGCCCTTGATAGGACAGTTGAGCCCGTCGCGAAAGGCACAATGCACACGCAACTGGTGGGTGCGCCCAGTGTGGGGATAGAGAGCCACGAGCGTCTCACAGTCGTTCTCGCTCAACACCCGATAGCTTGTGATGGCGCGTTTGCCGTCGATGGGGTCTACCAGTTGGCGTGGGCGATCGTCTATGTCGGGGCGCAACGGCAGATGGATGGTGCCACTGCGCTTTGTGTCGGGCGCAAGTGTGCCCGCGAGCACTGCCACATAGCGCTTCTTCACGGTGCGGTTGATAAATTCGGCTTGCAGTGCCTTGTGCACTTCCTTGGTCTTTGCAATGACCAACAATCCCGAGGTATCCATGTCGAGACGGTGCACGAGGAGCGGTCCGTCGGCTTCGTGCCACTGCGCTTGTGCCCATGTGAGCACTGAGCTACGGTCGTCTTTGCCCGGCACGGAGAGCATGCCGCACGGTTTAGACACCACGGCGAGCCACTCATCTTCGTAGATGATTTCAGGTTGGAGGGCATGTGGGTCGGTGGCAAGCGGGTTTTCGTCTACCTCCAGTCCCTGAAGCATGAACCCGAGCAGTGGTTTGCACTTGCTGCGGCAAGCGGGGTAGAAATGCAGATGATGGCGCACCTCAGTCTTCGGCGAACGCCCCCACCAGAACTCAGCCATACAGATGGGACGCAGCTGGTGACTATATGCCCACTGCAGGAGCTTGGGAGCGCAACATTCACCCGTGCCCGAAGGAGGAATGCTGTGCACGTCGCGCTCAAAGATGTCTGCCACGGTGCGCATCTCACCATGGGCGTTGAGCACCTTATAACATTCAAACAAGTCGTGCTGCACACGGTTGGAGAATTCTTTGCGAGCCGTCTTGAGTTGTTCTAATCGGTGGTTCCATTGTTCCAACTCAGCCTTGGGTTTGCCGATAGCCTCTTGTGCAGCTTGGCGAAGACGCTTTAATTCCGCCTTTTGAAACTGGCTTTGGTGTATCATTTCAGCCGTTTCCTCCGCGGTCAGGTCGCCTTGTTGGCGGCGCTCGTCGCGCTTGGCTTTGTCGTCAGCCATCTGTTGGCGGAATGCCTCGATGCGTTCGTTCCATTGATCTTGCGCGCGTTCCATTTTTATAAGAAGCGTTTGGCGCACATCGCTATGCTCCAACTCAGCAATGTGGCGGTTCTGTTCGTCGAGCAAACTTTCTGCCCGTTTGAATTCACCACCATCCTTGAGCAAGTCGTAGACGGCAGGAACGAAGTAGTCAAGGTCGTTGCTGCCGTTGAGCAATCCCGAGTAGGCAGCCAAGAAACCCAACTGCCCTTGGTCGTCTCTCACCACCAGCACACCAAACATCTTGCCGTTTGCCAACTCTTCCGCCCATGCCTTTTGTGCAGCAATATACTGTTGCAGTTCCTTGCAAGCCTCTAGTGCGAGTGGGTGGGGCACGTAATGGAATGGGTAGGTGAAACGTTTTGGGGGTGTGATAGAGCTATATAGCGGATGAAAACTTTTCATAGATGCAAAGTTACACTTTTATATTGATATAGTGTAAGTATGAGGTCAATAATGATTTCTTATTGTTCAATTCTCTTACTCAAAACATATAAAATATTAAAAAGTTTTGTTCGTATTGTTTTAACCACTAATTTTGTTGCACAAAGCTAAAGGACTATATGGAAAATCTAACACAACAGTCCTTGACATGTCTGGAAGTAAAAGTAGGCAGATTAGGCAAGGATGCATTCAGGAGAACACTGCCCCACCAAGATTGGGGCACTATGTTTGTTGTCTTGTGTGATGCGGGCGAGATGAAAGTCAGTGTGAACGACCGCGAAATCACCCTCAAAGGCAACGACATGTTGTTTGTCAATGCGTTTATGTTTATGCATCTCATTGACGTAAGCAACGATTTTCATGGCTACTATATGGAGGCTAAGGCGGCTCTCATGTTCCCCATTGTGAAGGATATTATGGATGTGAACAGTCAGTTGTACTTCCGCGAGAACCCTTTGATTCACTTGGACGATGAGCGCTACGCCGAAATGGCTGATAGCGCCCGTAGTTTGTCGAGTCGTGTATCCTATGCGCAGATGGTAGGCATGAGCGCTTCGAAGATGCGATTGGCGCATGAATTCATGATGGTAGAGTTTCGTGCGTTTGTGCTCAGGATGCTCGACGTCTGTTTGGACCATGCCCATCCGTCTACGAAATATAACGATCGCTCAGACGCCTTCGTCTACCAGTTCATCGTGGAAGTGTATAACCACTATCGCGAACACCGCGAGGTGATGTATTATGCCGACTGTATGTGTGTGTCGCCGAGCTACTTGTCGACCGTGGTCAAGCAGAAAACGGGTAAGCCAGCGCTGCAGTGGATCATCGATCTCGTTGTCAACGAGGCAAAGCAAGAGTTGAAATACGGTAACAAATCTATCAAGGAGATATCGGCAGAGCTGAGTTTTAGCACCCAATCGTTCTTCGGAAAGTATTTCAAGAAGTATGTAGGCATATCGCCTAAGGAATATCGAGAAAGATTTAAAGGCGCATAAAAGCAAGACGGAAATAAAAGATAAGATGAATAAACGAAAGGCGTTGCTCCAGTGGGGCAACGCCTTTCGTTTATGAGGATGCTTTCTCTTTGAAATTATGCGTGGGTGGGAAGAACGATATCCTCCATCATCTGCTCAACGGTGAGGTGGTTGTCGTGGAG